>QHVY01000161.1 GCA_003223695.1 Acidobacteriota bacterium | reverse complement strand
TTGTAGACAAACGAGCCGCGAATCTCCAGCCTCTCGTCGCGAGGCTGCACCGAGAATGATTTTGAAATCCGTCCCGCTTCGAATCGCTCGAAGCCGGCGTATTCGTATGTTCCGTCGCTGCGATGTCCGCGAAGGAGCTCGATATCGTCGTTGACCACCCGTTTGAGCAAATCCCTCGGCAGATCGCGCTTGCTTGCTTCGGCCACTCGATCCACTGTCTTGGCGTCTTCGGCAACTCGAGCGACCGGAATGTCGACAGCGGCGAGGAGAACAGCCGCAAGCGCTATAGTAATCATTAATATAGCTCCCGAAGGGCGCTCTTCCCCGGAAAACCGTCCGGCGAGACGCCTAAATGTTCGCAGATTGTGGAGCCGAGGTCCGCGAATGTGCGGCGGGTGCCGAGGTCGCGGGCACCGTTGACGCGCGGGCCGGCGACGAGCAGCGGGACGTATTCGCGTGTGTGATCGGTGGAGACGTCGGTCGGATCGCAGCCATGATCGGCCGTGATGAACAGAAGATCGTCGTCGTGCAGGACAGCGAGCAGCACTCCGAGCTCCTGATCAAATGTCTCGAGCGCACGCGCATATCCCGGCGCATCGTTGCGGTGGCCGTACTTCGAATCAAAGTCGACAAGATTCGTGAAGACGAACTGCGCGTCGGATTCCTTCACCAGCTCGATCGTCTTTCGCATGCCGTCGGAATTCGAATCCGTGCGGATCTCGCGATCGATGCCGACGCGATCGAAGATGTCGGCGATTTTTCCCAGTCCGATGACCTGCTTGCCAGACTTGTGCGCGCGTTCGACGACTGTCTCACCGGTCGGCCGCACGGAAAAATCCTTTCGATTCGCGGTGCGCTTGAAGTGACCGCGTCCGCCGCCGACAAACGGCCGGGCGATGATGCGTCCGACGTTGTTCTCGCCGCGCATCACCTCGCGAGCAATCGCAAAGATCCGGCAGAGCTCTTCGACGGGAATCACCTCTTCGTGCGCCGCAACCTGAAATACCGAATCGGCCGACGTGTACACGATCGGGTAACCCGTGCGCATATGCTCTTCGCCGAGCTCGTCGAGGATCACCGTGCCGGATGCCGGCTTGTTTCCGAGCGTCTTCCTGCCGATCCGCCGTTCGTATTCGGCGATCACCTCGCGCGGAAAACCGTTCGGATACGTGCGGAAGGGATCATTCACGATGAGTCCCATCATCTCCCAATGTCCCGTCGTCGTATCTTTCCCCGCGCTCACCTCGGCCATCCTCCCGAATGCGCTCTGCGGACGCTCGTCCGTCGCCGGTTTGGGCAGCGTGTGCAAGAGTCCAAGACGCGTCAGGTTCGGCAGCCGCGGATGCTGTGCCTCCAGAACGTGACCGAGGGTGTTGGAGCCTTCGTCTCCGAAGTCCCTGGCGTCCGGCAGTTCGCCAACGCCGAGGGAATCGCAGACGATTATTATGGCGCGGTTTGCCATGTGGTCGTTTGATTATAGGGATGCGATTCACCACAGAGAGCACGGAGCACACAGAGCCATCTCCGTGCTCTCCGTGTTCTCTGTGGTGATCAAAACGCTCGAAGATGCTCGTGAACGAGCGGCCGAGCCGCGGGCGGCGCGTCCCCGAACTGTACGAACGAGAGGAAGCGCCTCCGCAACTCCTCCCTATCGCGTTTCGCGGAACCGAGTTGGATGCGCGCGATCGTCTCGCCTGCGCGGACTTCGTCGCCGGTGTTGCGATCGAACATCACTCCCGCGGCGTAGTCGATGACGTCGTCGGCTTTCTTGCGGCCGGCACCGAGGTCGACGGTGAACATGCCGGCCTGGTAGGTGTCGATGAACGTGATGTAGCCGCTGCGCGGCGCTTTCACCTCGATCGTTTCGCGCGGCTGCGGCAGATGCGAGGCATCGCCGCCTTGCGCGGCGATCCATTTCTCCGCTTGCGCGTAGGCACGGCCGGAGCGGAGCGCATCGCTGAGCGCTGTCTCCGCAGACGCTTCATCGAATCGGCCGGACATGACCAGAATGCGAATGGCCTGCGCGCGCGTGACCTCCTCGACATCTTTCGGTCCACGGCCTTTGAGCGCGTCGAGAGTCTCGGCGATCTCGTTCGCATTTCCAGCGGCGATGCCAAGCGGACGATCCATGTCGGTGATGAGGGCTTCGACGCGCGTGCCCGAGCCCTGCGCCGCCGCGATGAGGCTCTTCGCCAACGCTTTCGAATCCTCGTATTTGCGCATGAACGCGCCGCTGCCGGTTTTCACGTCGAGGATGAGCGCCGATGCGCCCATGGCCAGCTTTTTGGACATGATCGATGCCGTGATCAGCGGCAGCGACTCGACGGTCCCGGTGACGTCGCGAAGCGCGTAAATCTTTTTGTCCGCCGGCGCGATGCCTTCAGTCGATGTGGAGATCACACATCCGGCGTCGGCGACGCAGCGATCGAATTGCTCGCGCGTTAGGCGAGCGTTGAAGCCGGGGATCGCCTCCAATTTGTCGAGCGTCCCTCCGGTGTGACCGAGCCCTCGGCCCGACAGCATGCCGATTTTGATTCCGCACGCTGCGACCCACGGCGAAAGTACGAGCGAGACTTTGTCGCCCACGCCGCCGGTCGAGTGTTTGTCGGCGATGAAATCGTATCGATCGCGCAGGTGCCACTGCTCACCGGAGCGCAACATCACCTGCGTCAGCGTAGCCATCTCTTCCGCCGTCATGCCGTTGATGGCGATCGCCATCAGCAGCGCGGACATTTGATAGTCGGGGATCGTGCCGCCCGTGTAGCGATTGATGAACTCTTCGATTTCCGCCGGACGGAGTGCCTCCGAGCGCCGTTTGCGATTGAGGACCTCGTAAACGCTGAGCTCCGGCATGGGCGGGGTAGCATACCGCAGCGATGAAGGCCGTCATTTTGCTGTCCGGCGGGCTCGATTCCGCGACGGTCCTGGCGATTGCGAGACACGAAAAACGCGACTGCATCGCGCTGTCGTTTGCGTACGGGCAGCGCCACCAGATCGAGCTCGACGCCGCGCGCCGCGTGGCGCAGTCGATCGGCGTCTCGGAGCACGTTGTCTATAACCTCGACATGCGCATGTTCGGCGGAAGCGCGCTCACGAGCGACATGAACGTGCCGAAGGACTCCGTCGGCGCGGCCGGCATTCCAGTCACATACGTTCCCGCGCGCAACACAATATTTTTGTCGATTGCCCTCGGCCTCGCTGAAGCGCGCAACGCTCAGGAGATCTGGATCGGCGTGAACGCGATCGACTACAGCGGGTATCCCGACTGCCGGCCGGAGTTCATCGACGCCTTTGAACAGGTCATCTTCCGCGGGACGAAAAGCGGTCTCGAGCGGCGCGAGCCGCGGATCGTCGCGCCGCTGATCGAGCTGACAAAAGCCGAGATCATCCGCCGTGGCACCGAGCTGGGCGTCGACTATTCGCTGACGCACTCCTGCTACGACCCCGGTGCCGAGGGTCGGGCGTGTGGGCATTGCGACTCGTGTTTGCTGCGCCGGAAAGGTTTTGAAGAGGCGGGAGTGCCGGACCCGACGACTTACAGGGATGAGGGTTGAGGGCTGAGGGACGCAAGATTGGGAATTCATCCCTCATCCCTCATCCTTCATCCCTCCGGACATGCTGCGGGTCACCGAAATCTTTTACAGCATTCAGGGCGAGTCATCCCACGCCGGCCGGCCGTGTGCGTTCGTACGTCTCACCGGCTGCAATCTGCGATGTCGCTGGTGCGATTCAGAGTACACATTCACCGGCGGCGAGAAAATGTCGATCGATGAAATCCTCGGGAAGATCAAAAGGTACGGCACGAATCTCGTCGAGGTCACCGGAGGCGAGCCGCTCGCTCAGGCGGAGTCGCTCAACTTGATCGAGCGGCTGTGCGACGAAGGATTCGAAGTGCTGATCGAAACGTCAGGATCGATCGACATCGCGCCGGTCGATCGTCGCGCTACGATCATTCTCGACATCAAGTGTCCCGGATCGGGCGAAGTGGAGAAGAATCGTTGGGAGAATCTGCAGCATTTGAAGCCGAACGATGAGATCAAATTCGTGATCGCCGACCGTGCCGATTACGATTGGGCGCGACGCGTCATCGAACAGCGCAATCTGAACCGCTGGACAGTGCTGCTGTCGCCGGTATGGGGAGAAATGAATTTGCAATCGCTTGCGGAATGGATGCTCGCCGACGGCGTTCCGGCGAGGCTGCAGACGCAACTGCACAAACACATCTGGGGCGCGGAGGCGCGCGGCGTATGAAACTCGACCATATCGGGATCGCCGTCAAATCGCTCGCCGCCTTGAAGATCTACAAAGCACTCGGGCTCACCGTCGATCATGTCGAGGACGTCCAGACGCAGGGCGTGAAGACGGCGTTCATCGACGTCGGCGATGCGAATCTCGAGCTTCTCGAGCCGCTCTCGCCGGAATCGCCGGTCGCGAAGTTCATCGCGAAACGCGGCGAGGGCATCCATCACATCTGCTTTCGTGTGACAAATCTCGAATCCCATCTCGAACGATTGAAACAGCAGGGATTTCGATTGATCAACGAGGCGCCGGTGCCCGGCGCGCATGGATGCCGTGTTGCGTTCCTCCATCCGTCGTCCGGCAACGGCGTGCTGATCGAATTGAGTGAGAGGATCGAATGATCGAAGTGCGAAGCGAACCGAGGAAACCATGTGGAGGACAGGCGATCTCGCCTGTCCGGACAGGCAGGATTGCCTGTCCTCCATCCTCGCTTCGCTCGGGATTGCAGTGGCTATGATCGAAGGCTTCGATCCCTCTTCACTCATCATCGTGAACCTGGTGAACCCGAAGGAGAAATTTTTCGGCGTTCTCACCGCTCTGTCGCCGGCGGGCATCACACTTCGCGGCATCAATCTCGACTCGTTTGACGATTGGCTGCGGCAGCTGGCGAAAGGGGAGGAGCCGAACCTCGACCTGATCACGATGTTCGCTCCGCTGTTTCGCGTCGAGCGCGTGTTCCTCGATGAGCCTTCGGGCGCGATCAAATCTTACGGCCAGCGGTTCGAGGAAGTCGTCGGCATCAGCGTCCGGGAGTACCTGTCGAGCGGGCCCACACAGTGACCGCGCCCTCGGCCGGAACCGGCAGCGTGGGCGAGACCGTCCATCGCCCATTCGATTCCTGGCGCACGATCCGGAAAAACTGACGCTCGCGCGCTTCAGGAACGCGATTGACTCCCGCCGGCGGAATCGAAATCGCGGTGTAGCCCGGATCAGTGAGAAAGAGGAAGCGCGCGGCGGCCGGGGCGAGCCGCCATCGGGCGTCGTGATCGCGAAGGGCAAATTCGATCGATAACGGCTCAGCCGGATCAAATTGGCGGCCCGCGCGCTGCCAATCCGCTGGCGTTCCGAAAATATTCGTTGCCGTGAGCGGAACGATTCTGCCGCGATCGACCGCGACCATGTGCGCAGGATCCATCATGCCTGCAGTGATCGCATATACCGAGAAAACCGCGCGCGGGCTGTCGCCGCGATGTTCGTACCTTCGCAGCCAGCGCAAGCCGTCGATGTACCAGGCGGGCGACGTGGCCGCAAGCACGGGCGCATCCGGAGTCTGAGTCCAGACATAGCGGCCCTCGGTGGCAATGCCGTTGCGCGTGAGTTGTTCATAATATCGCCGTTGATGGGCCGACATTACAGCTGTAGCAATGAGTACTATAGCTAACACAGCGATCGGCCAGCGTCTTCCGGAAGTGCCGAGGGCGAGGGTGAGTAGGGGAACGGTGAAGGCGACGAAGGCGAAGCTGTATCGCCACTCGAAGTTGCCTGTCAGCGGCAGAATCGGAAGCAGCATCACGATCAGAGAGACGGCAAGGAACGCAATCGCCCGCGGACGAAAGCGCCAGATGAAGAGAGCGCATGCGACGACGATCGCGATCGCCCAAACCATTTGCGCCCACGGCGGCGCTTCCGGACCCACGAGATGAGTCCAAAGCGCGCGCGGCAACACGGCGAAGTTCGGCGGTGGAGCGATCGATTGCGCGTAGGTGCCAGTTAGGCCGGTCATGCGCCAACGCCAGACGAGAAAGACGACGACTGTGATTGCGGGTCCGATGAGGTCGCGAACGATCACGGCGGGTAGTTTGTGGCGGGTGGCGGGTGGGCCTGCCCGCCACCCGCTACCCGCCACCCGCCATTCATAAATGCTTTCGCAAATGAACCATAGTGGGATTGTCGCGTAGACCTCTTTTGACAGCATCGCCAGGAGATAGAAAAACGAGGCGAGCTTCTTCGATCGCCTCCACGCGAGCAACGCCGCGAGCGCGAACACGAGCCCCTCGACGTAGTGACGGATCATCAGCGTACGCGCGGCGTAAACCGCCGACCACGTCATGAGAAAGACGCCTGCGCCCGCAGTTGCGTATATGTCGGGGATGTATCGCCGCAACACGAAGTACATCAGCACCGCGGCGGTGAGAATGGCCGCGACCTGGTGCGCGTAAAAAACAAAGGGATCGAAATCGTGCAGCAGCCGGTCGAGCTTGAACGAGACGAGGAGCAGCGGCGTGAACGTGTGTGCGGCCAGATGGGTGTATTCGGAAGGATCGAAAAAGGTGCCGGAGAGCGGCTGCAGGATGCTTTCGATCAACAGCGCCGGATCGTCGTACAGCCAGAAGCCCGAGAGCGCCGTCGCGTGAATGGCGATCGCCAGAATCACCAGCGCGAGGATCGGCGCGAGTGATCGGACGCGCATCGGGACCATGATAAGCGTGTGATAGATTTCGCGACCCGAAAACCGTTGGGGGAAAAACGAATGTCCAGAGTCTCACGCGCGCTCGCGATCGCGATCATCGCGGCGGTTGCGCTCGCAGGTTGTAAGAAAGAAAAGGGACAGGCGGCGGAGGAGCCGGAGGCGTTCGCGTTCACCGTGTATCCCGGTTCGCAGTATCTCGCGCCGCTCACGGAGCTCGACAAGAAGGCCAACGCGCTGATGCATCCGAATCAGCCGCAGCCGCCGATCGCCATCTATGACACGGATGCACCACTCGAGACGGTCGCTGCTTACTATGCGAAATCGTACGGCTACGGCACGGTTGCGCCGGACGCGACGAACAACCTCAGCGCACGGATGTGAAGGCGATCGAGCCGCTTCTGCGCGACTTGAAAGTGAACACAGACCCGTCGAAAGCTCAGGGGAAGTACCGCGCCGCCGAATTCGAATCGAGAATGAATCGGCCTCGAGTCACACTGCAGCGGCCGTATTTCGACGTCATCAAATCGCAGGTCATCGATCGCACGATGATCCTGATGGCGCCCTGATGCACTCCGCGCCCCGCGCGCTCATCGCCGGGCTGGGACTCATCGGCGGGTCGATCGGCATTGCGTTGCGGGCGCGCGGCTGGCGCGTCGCATTCATCGATCCGAATGTTGATCTTCATGAAGCGCAGCGCGCCGGTGCAGCCGACGAACGCGTCGAATCGCTCGACGGGCCGACGGACGTCATCGTGATTGCCACACCTATCGATGTGGCTATCAAATTACTTGGCGCTCGGCACTCGGCACTCGGCACTATCACGAGCGTTGCAAGCGTGATGGAGCCACTTCGAGAAGCTGCGAGAACGGAGAAGTTCGTCGCCGGTCATCCGCTTGCCGGTTCGCACGAGCGTGGGCTGGCGGCCGCGCGCGCCGATCTAATGCGCGACCGTGTCTGGTTTCTCGAGCGCCACGAGGAGATTATCGATCGGATGGTGCGCGACTGCGGCGCGCGAGTGGAGATCGTGAACGCAAAAGAACACGATGCCGCGGTGGCCGTCTCGAGTCACCTGTCGGCAGCGGGCTGCGCACGTTCCTTCGCCTCGCTGGGAGTGACGCGTCGGTCTGGCTGCCGGTGATCGAGGCCAATCGCGCCAACATCGCGCCGCACGTTGATGCAGTCTCGCAGATCGTGCGTGCGATTCTCGACGGCGACTCCACGGCTTTCGAACGAGCGCAACGGCTCTGGTCGCGTCTGCAATGAACGGAACTTGGCTCTATGTCGCGGCGCTCTACGCGGCGGCGGTGTGGATTGCACGCCGCTGCGGCAGCCGGTTTCCGTGGCGCATCGCAGCGCTCTTCTATGTGCTGGTGCTGATGTTTCTGTGGGCGCCGATGACCGGCCCCTGCGTCAATCTGCCGGTTGACGTCGTGCAGACGCTGCCTCCGTGGTCGGCGATGGTTCGCGATCACCGCGTCGCGAATTTCGAGCTCAACGACATCGTCATGCAGATCGTCCCGTGGGCGCATCAAGTTCGCGAGGCGTGGAAGTCGATGCGCTTTCCAATTTGGAACGCGCTCTCCGGCTCCGGATATCCGCTCCTCGCGAACGGGCAAAGCTCTGGCCTGGCGCCGATTCGCCTTCTGGCACTGCCGCTTCCGATCGCATACGCGTTTACCGCCGAAGCAGCGATGAAGATGCTCATCGCGATGTCGTTCATGTTCGCGTTCTGCCGCCGTCGCTGGAGCGAGTTGGCAAGCGCGTTCGGGGCGATCGCTTTCGGCTACTGCACGTTCGTCCAGACATGGCTGCATTTTCCTCTGGTGACCGTCGCGGCGTTCATCCCTGCGGCGTTTCTCACGCTCGATCTGCTGTTCGAGCGGCCGACATGGCTGCGTTTCGTCGGCGCTGTCTCCGTTTGGGCGGCCATGCTTCTCGGCGGACATCCCGAAACAGCCGCGCACGTCCTTTTTCTCGCGGTGCTTTATGTGATCTGGATTTTTCTTGTTGAGCGCACGCCGCTTCAACGCGTGGCAATATTTGTTGCCGCTGTCGCCGTCGCCGCGATCATCGCCTCGCCATTTCTCGCGCCGTTCATCGAAGCGCTGCACAAGTCGAAGCGCTATCAGGAGCTGCAGGTCTTACCGAACGCGATCGGCTACTACTCGGATTTTCCGTCCGCGGTGGTCCTCTTTCAGCCGCGCTTCTACGGACATGTTCCGCTCGAGAAAGCATGGGGACCGGAGGCCGCCGAATCGATCACCGGCTTCGCCGGCGTGCTTGGTATCGCCGCCTGGTTTGGCCTGCTGATCCGCGCGATCGTGCAGAGGCGATGGCGCGAACGCGAAGTGTTCTTTGTCATCGCCGCGCTTGTCATTCTCGGCATCATCCTCGGCTGGCCGGGCCTGAGCAATCTTTTCCAGCTCGTTTTTGCGCTCGCCGCCAATGCGCGATTGCGACTTCTTCTCTGCTTTCTTCTGGCCGCGATGACCGCGGCCATCATCGATGTAACTCTGCGCGAGCGCGCCGCGTATCTCCTCGCCGGCTCGGCAGTCGCCGCGGCGATGTTCCTCTATCTAATGTTGAAAGTGCCGTTTCCGGATGCGGTGAAAAAAGACACCGCGATGATTGCCATTCTGCCGAGCCTCGCGGTGATCGTGCTCTCGAC
The DNA here is from genome assembly GCA_003223695.1 of Acidobacteriota bacterium. Lineage (GTDB taxonomy): Bacteria > Acidobacteriota > Thermoanaerobaculia > Gp7-AA8 > Gp7-AA8 > Gp7-AA10. Next base: position 13,807 of record QHVY01000161.1, on the reverse strand, counting down.
GTTGCTCGCATTGCCTGCTCGTGTGCGACCGCTCGCGGCGATGGTCGTGCTGGTGAGTGTGATCGCCGAACTTTGGGCGGCCTCGAGCGCATGGAATCCTGTGCTGCCGCTGAAGCGAAGCTACCCGATCACTCCGCTGATCGACCGTCTGATGACAATCGCGAAAACGACGCCGAAGAGTGCACCTTTTCGGGTGGTCGGCATTGGGCCGGCGCTCTTTCCGAACGTGCAGGCGATGTACGGAATCGAAGACATCCGCGCCCACGATCCCATGGCCAACGGCCGCTACCTCGGCGTTCTGCGCGTCGTCACCGGCTACAACACGGCGAATTACTTCGCGAAATGGGAAAACACCGACACGCGCTTTCTCGATTTTCTCAACGTCAAGTACCTGGTCACCGGCAGCGGTGTCGATCTGAAGGACCGCGAACGATACAGCATCATTTACGACGCGAAGGACGGCCGCATTTTCCAGAATCGCGATGTGCTGCCGCGCTTTTTCGCCGCCCGCAACGTGCTGTTGGAATTCAAGGGTGACTATTTTGCACGACGCCTGCAGAACGAAAACGATTGGGCGCACACCGGAGTGGTGAAGACGCTGCCCGTGGAAAGTGATCGCATGCGGCAGGACCTTCTGGCGCCGCGTCCGGCGAATGCGCCTGAGGCGTCGGTGCAGATTGTGGATGCGTCGCAGACCGATTTTCACCTGCGCGTGCATGCGCCGCGCTGGACATTGATCGTGAGCAGCCAACCGTTCTGGCCGGGATGGCACATTCGAAGCGGCGGCCGCTTCCTCGATCCGCTGCCCGTCAACGGCGCATTCCTCGGCTTCACGATTGCGCCGGACGATCACGATGTGCGCGTCTTCTATTTTCCTGCTTCGTTCTACGGTGGGTTGGCGGCGTCGCTGATCACGATTGCGGCGTTGATCGTCGTGACGGTTCGATCGCGAAGATTACCGCCACGCGGCGAGGATAATCGCCATGACGATTAACTTCACAAACCAGTCACCGGCATGAATTGCCGCGAGCTTCCACGGACGTTTGTCCCACAGCACAGAGCCTGAAAGGATCATCAAAGGAAACCCAATCCACAACCAGACCGCAAATTGAAGAGCGCCGCTCCAGCTGGCGATCCCCAGGAGTGCAACGAAGCGTGCGACCACATACGTGACGATGAGGGTCCGAAAAATCTCGACGGCCATCTTCGCTGGCTGCGGCTTCCGGGTGTCGACTGTGGCGCCCGGCTCTTTGCCGAGCAGCTCCACGCGTGCCTTCCCGAAGATGACGTACCACAGCGAGCTCGCCACGAATGCTGCGACTGTCGCCGCAATCAGTGCCAGGTAGTTCACTTCTATTCTCCTTTCGTCTCCGCATCCCCGCGCCGGGACGCCGGCACGACGGGCTCGAACATGCTGAAACGCCATCTCTGATAGGCAAGGAACGCGGCCATCAGTGCGGCCGCGACGCCGATGCCGATCAGCACGGCGATCATGGTGCGCTGTGCGCCGAGGATCCACCGCGCGAGTAGAGCGATACCGGCGCCGGCGACAATGTTGTTGATGAAGGCAACCATGCTGGAGCTTGTAGTGAGGAATGCGATACTCCGTCCGAGTTGGAGCGATGGGATGGAATGCCGGTTTTCAGGGCCGAAAAATTCAGCATCGTCCGGGATCAGTGCGCGGTAATAGCTGCGAATGCGTGCGATGCGCGCGAGGTAGAGCATGTACTCTCCGTTGACATCCACTAAGCGAATCACTGTGAAGACACCGAGAAGGTAGAGAGCCGGCAGCACTGAAGCGGCGAATGGGCCAAACGCGTCACGGGACTGAGACGCGAATCCCATGGCGACGACAGAAGTCGAAAGCGACATGACGTAGATCGACGCTCGTGCAGCCGACTCGTTCACCGTCGCGCTCGCCGCCGTTTGGAGCACAAAGTGCTCGGTGGTCAACGCTGAGAGAAACGCCGACTGCCGTTCTTTCTCGTCCAAGTTTCGCTCCTTGTCTATCCTCTCTCATGATCGGCGCGCTTTCCGCGCGATCGCCACGATGTGCGCGTCTTTTTATTTTCCTGCTTCGTTCTACGGCGGACTCGCAGCGTCGCTGATCACGACTGCGGCGCTGATCGCGATTTCAGTGAAGAAGTGGGTGACTTCCCATCATCCACAAAGGTCCCAAATTCAGTACCAGCGCAATGACTGGCCAAATGAGCCCGCGGTCTCCCCGCACAGTGAGCCAGATCGCAGCCAAAGATCCCGCGGTGCCGATCGCGAAAAGAAACAAGATTGGGAAAAAGAGCATATACGCGATTCCGACATAGGCCATCTGCTTCGGATCGATCGGCAGGATGGCCACAATTCCGAGGATCGCTGCAACGAGAATGAGCGGGACGACTCCGGCAAGGATGCTCCAGGATGGGCGGCCGAGGAGGCGACGGAGCGTCATCTAGACCGCGCTTTCCATGCGATTCCAACGCAACCGACGGCCAGCACAATCGCAATCGGGATGAGCGAGCGTGCATCGCCCGCGCCGAAAAATGGCTCGCCGAGGTTGAAGCTGGACCATTCGGCGGCGTCGGAGCCGGGCGGGTGGCGGGCGAAGACGATCGCCTCATCGAACGTCATGCGATTCACGGACGTGCGACCAGTCAACGTCGCTGCGCTCCAAGGCGGCGTGATCGGCACATCAGATGAGAAGTGGCCGTGGATGAGCAGCGGAAAGATGTATTGCGTCAAGGGATGAGGAATCGTTCCCGAGGGCTGCGGATCGACGGCGGTCGCGGCGAAGTTGATCACAAACGAAATCGACGCCAACGCAACGAGCAACGGTCGCAGCCACCCTCGGCAATGAAGCATGGCCAAAGCGAGCAGCGGAATCACTGGAACGAGGTAGCGCGCGCCGATGCCGAATCCGCCATCCCATCCGTTGAATGAAGAATTAATGATGAAAAGTGTTACGACAATAAGAGCGATTCCTACGAGCTCGCGCCGGTCGATGCGTTCCCGAAACCACAAGATCGCGCCACCAATGGCCATGATCAGCACGGGCGCGAAGTAAAAGAGCCCGCGATACGACGACACGCTGATGCCGAGGATCGCGTCGAGAGTTGGGAAATGAAAGATGCCGAACGTCGCTCCTTTCGTGAGGAAGCGTTCGTCTTCCCGGCCGACGCTGAGCGTGAAGAAGCTGCCGAAACAGATTTTTTGATAGATCGCCAGGAGGATGAGCGGCGGAATCGCTCCGATTGCGAATCGACCTTTGCGCTCGCGCGTCAGCGCCAGAATCACGAGCGCCGGCGCGCAAAGGTAGTTCATCGCGGTCGCAAAGCCGGCCGCCAATCCTGCCGCGATCGGCCGATGCGAGATGACCGCGTAGAGCAGCAGGGCACCGCTCGTGACGTGCAGCATGAAAATCGTGGAGTAAGGAAGCAGCTGCGTTGCCAGTGCCGCCGTCAGCGCAATGAACGCGGCCCACGGAGCGGTGAATCCTCTCGCGCGCCCGTAGCGATAAATCATCGCCGTGATCAGCGCGCCGGGAAGCGCGACACACAGCACGGTCAGAAGATATGTATTGAAAATCATCGACTCGATCGAGCTGCCGTGACTCATCGCGTAGAGCAGCGCGTACGGAATCGCTGCGAGCCAAGAGAGCGCCGGCGATTTGTTCGAGTAGATGTGACCGCCCGAACGCGCGATATCGCCAGTGTTCGACGCGTATGCATCGATGGCGAATGTGTGCCGCTCGACGATGGCGCGCGTGAGGTCGAATTGCGAGTTCTGGTTCCACCCGCCGCCCGCCTGAAAGTACGCATAGGTGACGAACGTCAGCAGCGCGAGCCAGATGGCCAGTTGGCGGTCGGCCGTATTCAATCATCCGAGTTTAAACTGGATAAGCGTTGAAGCGGCTCCGCGACATTATCGAAATCGTGTTCGTGCTGGGCGTGTGGGCGGGCGTGATCTGGCTCGTCAATCCACGAGGCGAGTTTCCGCTGCACGACGACTGGGATTTCTCCGTGGCCACGTGGAACTTCGCGCGCAGCGGCCATTTTCACTTCACGCCGTTCACCGCGGTCAGCCTGCGCGCGCAGGTGCTTTGGGGCGCGCTGTGGACGCATTTCGGCGGCGAGCGCTTCGAAATTCTGCGTGCGTCGACTCTGACTCTATCGGCGGCGACACTCGTCGTCGTCAATCGCATTCTGCACTTCGCGCCGCTGCGCGCCTTCGGCCGCATCGCAGCGACTCTCTCGCTGCTCGTGCATCCGATCTTTTTGTGGTCATCGTGCACATACATGACGGATGTTCCGTACGTCTTCGCCTCCGCGGTGGCTTTTTACTTTTTTCTACGCGGACTCCGTGACGACCGAATGCTGTTCATCATCTGCGGCTGCATTGCGGCGGTCGTGTCATGGTTCGTCCGGCAGAACGGCGTGATCAATCTGCTTCCGCCGCTGATTTTGATTTTGATGCATCGGCGCGGCAGCCGGTTCATTCTGCCGATCGGCGTGACGCTCACCGCGTTCGCAGCGCTTTTCTTTTTCAAGCCCGATTGGCTTGCAGGCTCGCCGCAAATGTTCGCCATCCACTACCACATGCTCGGCGAGTCGAGCTTCCGCCTGCCGGAGCAGGTCGCGCTCGTCTACCACTACGTCATCTTCAATGCGCTGAATTGCGCAATCTTCTTTCTGCCGCTCACTTTGCCGCTGATGATGCGAAATGCATCGGAGCGCTCAGCAATCGCGCTCGCCGCCATCGCCGCATTCATTCTCCTGCGCGTCCTTTTCCTCGGCCTCGCGGGTTACTGGATGCCGTACTCCGCGCGGCATCTATACTCCGACATTCTTCCGGGACCGATCGTTTTCGATTTCGGGATTGGCCCGCCGAATCTCACCGATGTCTACTCGATGGGATATGCATATCCATTCGTCCTCGCGAGCGAAGCGAAGATTGCACTCACGATCGCCGCCGCCTGCCTGGCGGCACTTCTAATCTGGGGTCTCGCCGTGACGAAAAAGAATGATCTGACGCTGCGGCTGGCGATCGCGTCGGCTCTGATCGGCACGGCGGCGCTCTGCCTCTCGGGCTACTACTACGATCGCTACTCGCTTGACTCTGCCTGGGCGCTCGTGATCGCGGTGCCGATAGCGATTCCGTGGGACCGTGCCGGCGCGAAAATCGCCGCCGTCCTGGCACTGCTCGCCATCGGCTTTTTTTCAATCATGGGCGTGCAGGAGTACTTCGCCTGGAATCGCGCGCGATGGTCAATGTGGCATGACTTGCGGGCGCGCGGAATGCCCATCGAGCAGATCGACGGTGGAGTGGAAGCGTGGTCGTTCTACGAGCTGGCGAATGCCGATCGAAAAAAGGCCGCGCGAGGACATCCGCCGCGTCAGTATTTGATTGCGTTTCACGCGGTGCCCGGATATCGCGTGGTCGAGACTCGGCCGTTCGAGGGGTTTCTTGGTTTGCGACGCGGTGTGATTTATCTGCTTCAACGTTCACCACAGAGAGCGCAGAGCTCACAGAGACATCTCTGTGCTCTCTGTGATCTCTGTGGTGATGTCTACCGGAACTTCCGATTGAGCCGCTCACGCGCGACGTTGTCAACGCGCGCCAGCAGGGGCGCAAGAACTTCGCGCTGCTTCTCGATCAGATCGCCGATGCCACGCTTCGCCAGCGTGAGCAACGCCTTCATTTCTTCTTCTGTGAACGTCGCCGACTCGCCGGTGCCCTGCAGCTCGACGAAGCGGCCCTTGTCCGTGGCGACAACGTTCATATCGACGCCGGCTTTCGAATCTTCCTCATAGTTCAGATCGAGCGTAGGCACTCCGCCCATGAGGCCGACCGAAACGGCCGCGACGAACGAGGTAATCGGCCAACTGTTCATCAGCCCATCCACGTACAGGCGCGGTGCGCGTACCGCCGTCGGCCTGGATCACGTCGCAATCGAGCCAGATCGTCCGCTCGCCGAGGAACTCGCTGTTGACGGCGGCGCGAAGGGAGCGGCCGATCAGGCGCTGAATTTCCATCGTCCGCCCGCCCTGCTTTCCTTTCGCAGCTTCGCGTTCCGTGCGCTCGCTCGTCGCGCGCGGCAGCATGCCGTATTCGGCGGTGATCCACCCGCGGCCGCTCTTGTAGAGGAACGGCGGCACTTTTTCCTGCACCGATGCGGTGCAGATCACGCGTGTATCTCCCACATCGATCAGCGTCGATCCCTCCGCGTGTTTCGTGAAGTTCGGCGTGATGATGACCGGCCGCATCTGATCCGGCGCGCGTCCGTCGGAGCGCAATTTCGCCGGCGTCATGCCATCACCTTTTCTTCGATCTCCGCTCCTTTCGGCACGACCACGATGCCGGTGTCGGTCACCGTGAAACGCTGCCGGTCCGCTTCGACGTCATAACCGATTGTCGTCCCCGTCGGAATCTTCACACCCTTGTCGATGATTGCGCGGCGGATTTTCGAATGACGTCCGACGTCGACTCCGTCCATGAGAATCGATTCGTCGATGTCCGTGTAGGAGTGAACCCGCACGCGCGGATGCAGCACGGAGCGATTAATCGTGCCGCCGGAGATGATCACGCCGTCAGAGACCATCGAGTCCGTGGCGATTCCGATGCGCTGCGTCTGTGCGTCGGCAAAGACGAACTTTGCCGGCGGCAGATTCATCGGCGCGGAGACGATTGGCCACTGCATGTTGTAGAGGTTGAACATCGGCGTGACCGACACGAGATCGAGGCACGCTGCGAAGTAAGAATCGATTGTGCCCACGTCGCGCCAGTAGCCGCGATTGAGGTCCGCCTCGCCAGGAATGAAGTTCTGCGCGAAGTCGTATGCATGCACTTTCATGCGCGGATACATCGCCGGGATGATCTCTTTGCCGAAGTCGTGAGCCGCGTCGCGCAGCGCATTGCGCTGCAAAACATCGGTCATGACGCTCGCTTTGAAAATGTAATTGCCCATCGACGCGAGCACCATTTCCGGCCGCCCGGGAATCGTTTTCGCGCCTTCCTTCGGTTTCTCGACGAATCCAGTTACGCGCCAGTCGTTATCGATCTCCACCACGCCAAAGTGATGCGCCTCGATAATCGGCACCGGTATCGTTTGACGTCCATTTTGTAGATGTGATCGCCGCCGAAAACGCAGACGTACTCCGGCTCCTCGTCGAAAATCAGCTCGAGATTCTGAAAGACGGCGTCGGCCGTTCCGCGGAACCAGAACGGTCCCTTGCGCATTTGGGCAGGAACGCAATCGACGTACTGTCCGATCTCTGGCACCAGACGCCACGTGCGCGTGATGTGTTCAATCAGTGAGTTTGACTTGAACTGCGTCAGGATCTTCAGCTTCAGAAAACCGGAATTGATGAAGTTGTTGATGACGAAATCGATGATGCGGTAGCGCCCGCCGAAGGGCACTGCGGGCTTGGCGCGATCGCGCGTGAGCGGGTACAGCCGCTCGCCCATGCCGCCGGCAAGGATCATCGTCAGAACATTTCGGCGCGCGAGTGAGCTGTACATCGGGTCGAGATTCTACGCCCGATGCGGCGAAGCAATTTTCATGACCACGTAGCGCCGGCTCTCCAGCCGGCGCATGAGCCGACTAAGAGTCGGCTCTACGTATACTGTCTCGCGGCCATGGCCGAAAAGGATTACTACCAGCTCCTCGGCGTCAAGAAAAACGCAACCGAGGATGAGATTAAAAGGGCGTATCGCACGCTGGCGAAGAAGTATCACCCCGACAAAAACAAGGGAAACAAAGAAGCGGAGAACAAGTTCAAGGAAATCTACGAGGCGTATGCGGTGCTAAGCGATAAGGAGAAGCGCGCGCAATACGATCGGTTAGGCGCCGAGGCGTTTTCGTTCGGCGGAGGCGGTCAGAATCCGTTCGCCGGATTCGATTTTTCGCAGTTCATGGGCGGGGGCGGCCGGCGCTCCGGACGAACAGCTCGCGGCGCAGGACCGGCCGGGTTCACGGATATTTTTTCCGATCTTTTCGGCGCCGGCGGCCAATTCGCTGAAGAGATGCCGCTTCGCGGCAATGACATCAACGCCGAGCTCACCATCGGTTTTCGCGAAGCGGTCCTGGGCTCCACGATGGATCTGACCGTGAACGGCGGGCACATCAAAGTCAAGATTCCGGAGGGGGTGGCGGACGGGCAGACGATCCGCTTGCGTGGGAAAGGCACGCCCGGTAGCAGCGGAGCCCCTTCGGGCGACCTGAACGTACTCGTACATGTGAAGTCGCATCCATTTTTTGAGCGCCGCGGCGACGACATCCATATCAACCTGCCGGTGACGATCGGCGAGGCGGTGCGCGGCGCGCAGATTGAAGTGCCGACCATTCACGGAGCGGTCAAGGCGCGCATTCCCGCCGGAACGCAAGGCGGCCAGACGTTTCGCCTCACGGGAAAAGGGGTGAAGAGAAAAAACGGCAGCTATGGTGACCATTACTATAGAGTGGAAATCGTCGTGCCGCCTGATGCACCTGCGGACGCGGTCCAGAAAATCGAATCGCACTACGCCGAGAATCCGCGTGCGAATTTGAAGAGCGCGCTGTGATCGCTTGCCCCTCACCCGGCCTCCGGCCACCCTCTCCCCGCTCCACGGGGCGAGGGATCTCGATCGAAAGCCCCTCTCCCGTTTGCGGGAGAGGGTGCCGCGAAGCGGCGGGTGAGGGCCCTTGATCCCTACCGGCCAAATCTTCGTCATCGGCGACTCGCACATCGGCCTCTCTCCCGGAAGCGAGGGACCGGTGATCGCCTGGCTCGATCGTTTTGCCAAGCTGCAGCCGCGAGCGCTGTATTTGAACGGCGACCTTTTTCATTATCTGATCGCGCATCCGAAATTCAAGACGCCGGCTGTGGAGAAAGTGTTCGATCGCTTTCGCCTCCTTCGCGACTCGGGCGTCGAAGTGCACTACATCGAAGGCAATCGCGACTTTTTCATCCGAGGATCATTTGCCGAAGAGTCGGTGAGTGATATCGCGTTCGAATACGCCGTTCCCGCAGGCGAGAACCGCTATTTGATCGTGCACGGCGACATGATCAACGATCGCGACTATCCGTACCGTTTCTGGCGGTTCGCATCGAAGAATCCGATTTCAAAGCTTTCGTTGAAGCTGATTCCAAAACGCACTGCGCGAAGTTTTGTTGATAGCGTGGAAAAGCGTCTGGCGGGGTCGAATTTCAAGCACAAGAGCCGCCTGCCGCTCGAGCAGATGGAGACGTACGCGCGGCGGCGCCACGAAGAAGGCTTCACGCACATCGTCTTCGGCCATTTTCACGAGAAGCTCGTCATGCCCGCCGGGAACACGACGGTCACCATCGTCCCGGCGTGGTTTGAGAAGGGGGAAGCCATGGTGATCAATCCGCAGACGGGAGAGTTTTCATTTCTGGAGATATGAAATTCCAAATTTCAAATTGCAAATGAAAAATTCAGAATCGCTTTTCTATTTTTCATTTTTCATTCGAAATTTGAAATTTCGAATCTCATGATCGTTTCGTTCCTCGGCACCGGCACTTCCACCGGCGTTCCCGTCGTCGGTTGTCGCTGCAACGTCTGCACATCAGACGATCCGCGCAACAAGCGCCTGCGGCAGTCGGCAAAGATCGAGGCAAATAGCAAATTCTTTTTGATCGATACGACCCCCGATCTGCGGATGCAATTGCTTCGCGATCCGATTCCCCGCCTCGATTTCATTCTCTTCACGCACTCGCATTCCGATCATTTGATGGGGCTCGACGACATCCGGCCGTTCAATTTCCGGCAGCGCGAGGCGATCCACGGCTTCGCCAACGCGCAGACAGCGAAAGCCATTCGCCGCGTGTTCAGCTACATCTGGGCGGACACGCAACCGGGCGGCGGGAAGCCGCAGCTCGAGCTGCATGAAGTCGACGGCGCGTTTCGTCCCGGCGGTCTGGAGGTCGTTCCGCTTCCCGTCTGCCACGGCGACTGGACGATTCTCGGTTATCGCATCGGTCCGTTCGCGTACATCACGGACACGAACGGCATTCCCGACTCGACGATCGCGCTCTTGCGCGGTGTCGACACGCTGGCTCTGGATGGGTTGCGTCCATCTCCGCCGCATCCAACGCACTTCACGATCGGCGAAGCGGTCGACGCGGCGCAGAAGATCGGCGCGAGGATGACCTATCTCATCCACCTGACGCACGACATCGATCACGCGACGTGCGAGGCGACGCTGCCGCCGAGTGTCAGGCTTGCGTACGACGGGCTGCGCCTGGAATTCGAATGAAGCCGATCCCGAAGATCGGGGCGGTGAACGCCACCGTCACCGCTCCGCCCTCGAAATCGTATTCGGTCCGCGCGCTGCTCGTCGCCGCGATGAGCGAGGGCCCGACGACGATCACAAACTGCCTCGACGCGGACGACACTCGCTACGCGCTCGATGCGCTGCGCGCAATCGGCTTCGATGTGGCGGGCTCGTTCAAAGATGGCGTGCGCATCGGCGACCGCAAGAGCATGTCGGCGAACGAAGTGCCGATCTTCGTCGGAAACGCCGGCACAGCGATGCGTTTTCTCACCGGATGGCTGGCGTTCACGCCTGGACGTTTTCTGCTGCAGGGAGAAAAGCGCATGCACGAGCGCCCGATCGGCGATCTCGTCGATGTGCTGATGCAGATCGGCGCGGAGGTCGAATATGTTGCGCGCGAAGGTTATCCGCCGCTGCGCATTCGTGGAAAGAAAATGCGCGGCGGATTCGACGTGACGATCTCCGCGGAGACGTCCAGCCAGTTCGCGTCAGCGCTGATGTTAGGCGGAGCGACGCTGCCGGATGGAATCACGCTGCGCATCTCGTCGATCGCCTCCGCGCCATACATCGACATCACTGCCGATGTGCTCACTGCGTTTGGAGCCAATATCAAACGTAATGGCGATACGGTTCGGGTTCGGGCGGCGAAGCTGCGGCGCGACGAGTATCGCGTCGAGGGCGATTATTCGTCGGCCTCGTACTGGTTCGGCGCTGCGGCAGCGACGGGAGGCACGATCCACGTGCGCGGACTGGCACATCCGACGGCTCAGGGCGACGCGCGCTTTCTCGACATTCTCTCAACAATGGGATGCGACGTTCTTGTGGACGATGTCATCACTGTCATTGGATCTGAGCTGTGCGGAGGCACATTCGACTGCAATGCGACGCCCGATCTGGTGCCGACGCTCGCCGCGATCGCACCGCTGGCTACATCGGCAGTCGAAATCGTGAACGTCGCCAATCTGCGCGTCAAGGAATCGGATCGCCTCTCGACAGTGGCACAGGAGCTTCAGCGCCTCGGCGCACGCGTCGAAGAGCGGGCCGAGTCTTTACGCATCGAGCCGGGATGGAGCAGCGAGCCGGCGGTCATCGATACGCACAACGATCACCGCATTGCGATGGCGTTCGCGATCGCTGGTCTCGCGCGGGGCAACGTCACGATTGCGAACGAGCAGGTGGTGTCGAAATCGTATCCGCGTTTCTGGAAGACGCTGGACGAGGTGATCGCGGCGTCGGCCGCGTCATCATCATCGTGACCCATCGCGGATCTTCGGTTTGCTTGTAGGGTCGAGCTGCGCTCGACCGAACCTGGTTCGGCACGGCGCTGCCGTGCCCTACGCTGCGGGACGAGGTGGCAGCGTCCCAAACCCAAACCGCCTGAACACGGCTGCAGCGGAAGGTGAGGCGAGGTAATCGACGAATCGCCGCGCCGCATCGGGACGTTTGGCGCCGCGCAGGATGGCGACCGGATAGCGGATGACTGGACCGCGAAGGGTCATCGTCACGCGCGCACGTTTCGCCAGAAGAGCGTCGGTTCGGTAGACGACTGCGGCGTCGACGCTGCCGTTATCGGCCGCCGCGAGAGCGGCGCGAACGTTGTCCATCGGAATCACTTTCGGGCGCAGCGCTTCCCACAGGCCGTGCTGCTGAAAATATTCGCGTGCGTAGACGCCCGCGGGGACAGCGCTCGGGTCTCCGAGGGCGAGCCGCTGGACACCCAGCAGATCGCGCAGTGGCTCGCGGCTGACGACCACCAGCTCGTTCGACAGGAGATCCTGGCGGGTCGCGACCAGATCGGCGATTTTATTCATCGTCGCTTCATCGGCTGAGAGGAAAACATCGACCGGTGCGCCAGCGCGAATCTGCTGAGCGAGAATGTTGGACGCTCCGAAGACAAAGGTAATCCTGCCGGGATATTTCGCGGCGACCTCACGGAGCGCGTCCTGCAAGCTAGCCGCGGCCGCGATCTGCAGCTCATCGTGGCGAGCACAACCGGCGATCAGCAGCATGAAGAGGAGCCTGCGCACGGCTTGATACAATAGCTTCTTCTTTCTCAGCTAGTTATGCCCACCTGGTATTTGCTTTTAGCCCTGGCGTTTATCGTTGCGAACGGCGTGTTTGTCGCCGCCGAATTCGCGATCATCAAAGTGCGCCCGACGCAGCTCGCGGAGCTGGCCGCTGCCGGCAGCTCGCGCGCGCGAATGGCCCGCCGCATCACCAAACATCTCGACACGTACTTGTCGACGACGCAGTTTGGCGTGACGCTAGCCTCGCTCGCACTCGGCTGGATCGGCGAGCCGGCGTTCGAAAAATTGATCGAACCGCATGCGTCCTTTTTTGGTACCTACCGAGCCAGCGTCGCGCACTCGATCGCCGCGGCGATCGCATTCCTCATCATCTCCTGGCTGCACATCACGTTCGGCGAGCTGGGGCCGAAGTACATCGCCGTCGGCAAGACGTTAAACACGGCACTCGCTCTCGCGCATTTTCTGCGCGGATTTTATGTCGTGATGTTTCCCGTGATCTGGCTCCTCAACCAAAGTTCCAATGCGGTCCTTCGCATCCTGGGCATCCGCCCGGCAACCACGACCGAGGTTGCACATTCGCAGGAAGAGCTGCGCTTGATTCTCGCGACCTCGGAAAAGGCGGGCGTGTTGTCTGAAGAGAACCGCGAGATCATCGAAGGCGTTTTTCAATTTTCGAAGCGCACCGCACGACAGATCATGGTGCCGCGTACCGACGTTGTGTTTCTGTCGACTACGCGAACGATCGAAGAAAATCTGGAGGTCATCCGCACGACGCGGCATACGCGCTATCCGTTGAGCGCGGGAACGCTGGATCAGACGATCGGACTGATTCACGTCAAAGACCTGCTTCTCGCACAATTGCGCGGCCCGGGGCGTCCGCTGACGGAGCTCAAGCGCGACGTGCTCTTTGTTCCCGAGAACAGCACGGTGGAACAGTTGCTATCGCAGTTCATCGAGCACAAGACACACATGGCGGTGGTGCTCGATGAGTACGGCGGCGCATCCGGAATCGTCTCGCTCGAGAACATCACCGAAGAGTTGTTCGGACAGATTCAGGATGAGTTTGATCGCGAACGGCCGGAGATCGAGCCGCTCGGCAACGGACGGTATCGCGTCCGCGGGGACTATCTCATCGAAGATCTCGCGGACCGGCTGAAGGTCGATGTCGGCGAACCGGCGGAGGAGACAATCGGCGGCTACGTCGCGGCGCGGTTCGGCCGCGAAGTCGCTCCCGGCGATCGTACGACCCTCGGCGATCTGTCGATTGAAGTCATCGACGCTGAGAAGTTCCGAGTGCGTTGGGTCATCGTGCAGACGCAGATGCCGAAGACCGAGGAAGCCGAGGAAGAGGCGGAGACTATTTCGTAACCTGGTAGCCCATGTACGTGAGCACGTGTTCGAAATCTGTCGCCGCTTGACTGCCGAAGTTCGGCGCCGCGCGAGAGAGCACGATCGTGAAAACCAGCGCGGCCACTGCGACATACGGAACGCTGCGCCGGCCGCCATTCAAAAT
>QHVY01000457.1:2760-4746 GCA_003223695.1 Acidobacteriota bacterium | reverse complement strand
TGTGGCGATCGGCTACTCTGTGCTGCCGTCGTTCCGCCGGCGCGGATTTGCGCGCGAGGCGCTCGCCGCGGTGATCGCGTGGGCGTTTCAGCAACCCGGAATCACGACACTCATTGGCGAAACCTATCCACATCTTCTCGCATCCATTCGCACGCTGGAATCGAATGGATTCCAATTCATCGGCGCCGGATCGGGAGAAGGCATCATTCGGTTCCAGCTCGCCCGCTAACGCGTCTGTTTCCTTCAGGTTTGCGATAACGGCACTCAGGTTGCTCCGACTTACGGCAATAACGATCCGAGTTGCAGAAGGAGATGGGATTGGAGACGGTGATGCGACTGGAGCCGATCGAACTGTACATCCTCGACTGCTTTCGTGAGCATGAAACCGAGCGATTACCGCTGTCCGAGATCGTGGGGGACTCCACGGTCACGCGCTACACGGTGTTGGGAGACGCGCTCCGCGAGCTGGAGCTGCAACACGGCATGCTTCAACGAGGAGAGCGCCTGGACATCTTCGAGCTCACTCCGCTTGGCCGGCAATACATAGCCATCTGCGCGCGCTGAAAAGCGAAGCGCCGCCAGTTTCCGGGCGGCGCCTCGTCTCTCTCTCGCAACGCGTCAGTGCTGCATTCGGAGCACTTCGGAGAGCGAAGGTGCCGGCAGCGGCTTTCCGAGAAAGAACCCCTGCATCTCGGTGCAGCGCCGGTTGAGCAGGTAGGAGAGCTGCTCCTTCGTTTCCACTCCTTCAGCTACGACGCGCATGTCGAAGCCCTTGGCCATCGTGATCATTGCTTGAACGATCGCCGCATCGTCCTGGCGGCGAATCATGTTTTGAACGAACATGGGCGCGATCTTGATCGTGTCGACCGGAAGCTGTTTGAGGTCAGCGAATGAGCAGCCGCCGCTGCCGAAATCGTCGATCGCCAGCAACACGCCGACTTCCTTGAGCGCCTGGAGAATCTCCGTGGCGCGGCTGCAGTCGCTCAGGGAAGCGTGCGCCACTTCGAGCTCCAGGCTGCGCGCTTCCAATCCGCTGTTACGGACGGCCTGCTCGACATGGCGTGACAAGCTCGGCCCGTTGAAGTCACGAGATGAAAGGTTGACGGCGATGCGAGTCTGCATCCCGGCATCCGCCCAAGTACGCGCCTGCTGGCAGGCCGAGGTCATGACGAACTCTGCGATCCTGCCGCCGAGTCCTGCCTCTTCCGCGACAGCGAGAAATTCCGGAGGACCGATGATGCCCAGGTCGGGATGCCGCCAGCGGAGAAACGCTTCGACACACTCGATGCGTCCTGTCTGCACGTCCACTTCGGGCTGATAGAAGAGCTCGAATTCGCCCCGATCGAGCGCGCGCCGCACACTGGACACCAGCGCCAAACGCTCGAGCGTCTTGGCATTCAACTTTTCGTCGTAGAACTGATAGAGATTGCGGCCGAACTCTTTCGCGCGAAACATCGCCGTGCTCGAGTAGCGAACCAACGCTTCCGGTTCGGTCGAGTCGTGCTCGGACATCGAGATGCCGATGCTCGCGGTCAGCTCGATCGCGCGGCCGCCGACGTTGAATGGGCGGCTCATCGCTTCGAGCACTCGCTGCGCAACGATTGTGGACTCTGTTCCGCTGCCCGAGTCGCCGACGAGGAACACGAATTCGTCGCCGGAGAAGCGCGCCAGCGAATCCTCTTCGCGCAGCGTCGCGTTCAAGCGATCGGCGACGGAGCGAAGCAGACGGTCAGCGATGCCACGGCCGAGGGCGTTGTTGACGATGTCGAATCGATCGAGGTCCAGCATGAACACCGAAACATGACGTTTCCGCCGGCGCGACTGCGCGAGGGCGACATTCAGCCGATCGATGAACAGCATGCGGTTCGGCAGAAGAGTCAGCGCGTCGTGGTAGGCCTGATATTCGAAGCGCTGTGCGGCGATGCGTTGCTCCGTGACGTCGAACATGGCTCCCTCGATCCAGATCTTCGATGCCTCATCGACTGA
>QHVY01000457.1:2105-2713 GCA_003223695.1 Acidobacteriota bacterium | reverse complement strand
TATCAGATCGGATGCGTTCTGATATTCGAATCCGCCGGCGTTGAGAAGCTCATCGCGCGAGGCGTAGCCGAGGATGCGTGCACATTCATTATTGCAATCGAGAAGACGCCCCTCCGGCGTCTGGCGGAAGACCGCTACCATCTCGTTGACCAATATGTCGTTGCTACGCATGAGAGCTCGCACCCTGGCGATGCCCACACAGTAGGTTGATTTAATGATGGTGAAAATCTATCGATGGATGGGAGGCGCTATACCGAAGGGTATAGAGGCAGATAAACGATTCGCTAAATGATTCCACGCTCAAGGGCATACATCGTCAACTCGACTCGCCCATGAACTCCTAACTTTTCGTAAATTGTGTGCAAATGCGTCTTCACCGTTCCCTCGCCGATTGACAATTTCATGGCGATCTCTTTGTTGCGCAAACCGGTGGCCACCATCTTCACGATTTCCGTCTCGCGTCGCGACAGCACCTCGACGATTTTCTTCGCGTCTTCGCGCTGCGAAAGCCGATCGAGGGCGCGGCTCACCAGCGTTGGCTCCAGCGCGCGCTCTCCGCGCTGAACGCGGCGCACCGTCTCGACGAGGTTCACCGCCGCTGCCTCCTT
>QHVY01000457.1:0-2013 GCA_003223695.1 Acidobacteriota bacterium | reverse complement strand
AAAACCCAGAGGCCGTCGCCGTCAGGCATTCGAATGTCGAGCACGAGAATGTCCGGGCGATGTTTCCTGACGGCTTCGAGAGCCTTTTCGCCGGTGGTTGCCGTTGCCACGACTTCAAAATCTTTCTCCCGGCGGAAAAGCTGCTCGAGGCCCTCGAGAATGATGCGATGGTCGTCGGCGAGAATAAGGCGGATCATCACGTCGCACCCGTAAAGCCGAGGGGAACGGAGATCTCCAGCTTCGCGCCGGAGCCGCTCGATTCCACGGCGAGCTCGCCGTTGAGTGCCGCAACGCGTTCCGCGAGCATCGCCGGACCGATGCCGCTTTCACGAATCGCGGCGAGCGTCATGCGGCCGTGGAATGGAAAGCCGCTGCCGTCATCCATCACTTCGATGAGCATCTTGCTCTCGCCGCTCGACAGACGCACGTGAACGTGCGACGCCGATCCATGCTTCGCCGAATTCGTGACCGCCTCCTGGATGATGCGGAACGTCTCCGGTCCGAGAGATTTTGCGACGAGAGGATCGATCCCGCTTTGAATTTCGAAAGCGACACCGACGCCCCATTGCGTCTGGAACCGCGATCGAAGCTCTTCCATGCGGGCATGAAAATCGAACGGTACATCGACTCTGCGCCTCGGCCGCAATTGCTCGACGTACGAACGCAGCTCGCGTTGATCGGACATGATCACGCCCTCGATGTCCGTGATCATCTTTCGCGCGTCCTCCGGCTTGGTGTCGATGAGGCTGTGAATCGTCTCCAGATGCAGGACAACTCCCGTGAATGACTGCAGCAGTCCATCATGCAGATCGCGCGCGACTCGGATACGCTCCTCATGAACCGCTTCGCGCGTCGCATTGCGAATCGTGGCACTGTAATCGAGCGTGCGCTCGAGAAGAAGTCCGACGATCTCGGCAATCAACAGCGAACGTTCCTGAGGCTCAGCGATGAAGACGCGCCCCTGGACTGTCTCTCCCCGCACCGGCGCGGAGACAACGTCATGAAGTGAGTATGCGGCGCGAAAGTCGCTGTGGATGGGAACCGCGTCGCCGGCGAATGCGACGCCGGCAACGGAAGAATCGACAAGTGGCAGATAGCGGTCGGGTTCCTCTTCCTTCCAAGTGAAGTTCGTGTCGGACAGCGAGGCCACGATCAGCCACGGCTCTTCGTGTTCTTCCCAGGCGATCAGTGCGCGGGGAGCATCAAAAATGCTGCAGCAAGCTTTCAACGCCTGACGGATGGTCTTTCGTTGATCGCGAGTGAGGCCCCGCGGCCACTCCCGCAACCGCCGCACAATCTCCTCAGGGCCCATTCTTAGATGTTAAACCGCTTAGCGAAGATTCGTGAACAGCGCCGTGAACATCTCGATGCCATCCCAGAGATTCTGTATCCGCAGGTTCTCGTTGGCGGCGTGCTGATTGTTGTCGTGGTTCACGATCGGAAATCCGACAACGGGGGTACCTCCGCGCTGGAAGAGATACATCGGAACGCTCCCGCCGAGAGACGGCAGCAGGTACGGAGAAACTCCCGTAGCCTCACTGATGACGTTTGCCACGCGACGCGAGACCGGCAAGTCCATCGACGTGCGTGCCGCCGGATAGCCGGAACCCCAAACGAGCTTGACGACGTTGGTGTGCGCCATTCGCGTGGCCGCGTCGGGTGTGTCATGAACGATGAAAAAGTCTTGCGCCGCGATGTGACGCTCGACTCGCTCGCACACTTTTTCCGGCGTCTGCGCGGGCACGAGGCGAAAGTCGATCGAGGCCTGCGCTTCCGTGCTGATCGTGTTCGATGCCTGATTGCCAACATGCCCGCCAGAGAACCCGCGCAAGTTGAGGGCTGGTTGAAGAATCAGCTCGTTCAACGATTTTCCTTCGCCCTCGGTCCGGCCGAGAGCAAGCTCGCGTTTGAGATCACTATCGATGTTAGGAATTGCCGCGAGCGCATCGCGTTCGACGCCACTGAGCGGTGCGACATCGTCGTAAAAGCCGGCAATGAGAATCCTCCCTTCTG
>QHVY01000447.1 GCA_003223695.1 Acidobacteriota bacterium | reverse complement strand
CAGCGCAGCCTTGATCGCACCATCGATACGCGTGAAATCGCCGAAGAAATCGAGGCGCGTCTAAAGGAAGAACTCGATTATTTGCGCGAAGCGACACATATGCGCCTCTATCGCAGCATGCTTGCCGACTGCGCCGACATTGCTGTCCCCGAGCCACTCGCAAAGCTCACGACAATGCGACTGCTCACCATGACATGGTTGGAGGGCAAACCGATTCTCGACGCTGTGGATGCCCCGCTGTCAGCCAGAAACAGGGTGGCCGCCGCACTTTTCCGGGCATGGTGGCGGCCCTTTGCCAGATACGGCACCATTCATGGTGATCCTCATCTCGGCAACTACACCGTGCGCAAGAACGGCGGCATCAATCTCCTCGACTTCGGTTGCATACGTACATTTTCGGCGTCTTTTGTCGGAGGCGTGATTGACCTCTATCACGCCCTGCAGCGCAAAGATGATGCGCTCGCTGCAACAGCGTATCGGCGATGGGGCTTTCGGTCGGTCACGCCGGAACTTGTGCGCGTCATGAACATGTGGGCGAGGTTCATTTTTACGCCGCTGCTCGATGATCGAACCCGACTCGTGGACGATGGCGTCCCCGCAGCCGAATATGGGCTAAAGCAGGCCAACGAGGTGCACGCGAAGCTCAGGCAACTCGGCGGAATACGCCCACCAAGAGAATTCGTATTCATGGATCGAGCCGCGATCGGGCTTGGCGGCGCGCTCATCCGGCTGGGCGCCCGGCTCAACTTTCACAAACTCTTTGAGGAAGAGATCGCGAACTTCGACGTCGAGGCCGTTGCCGACCGGCAGCGCACCGGTTTCACAGCAGCCGGCGTCCCGCTACCGTAGGGCAGATGAACGAAAACTCGTTCGCCTATTGGGAATTCTTCCTCGCGGCCGCGTTTTCTTGCGTTGCGGTGGAAACCCGGATTGCTATAGTCCCCGCGCTTTGAAATTCGCGCCCGGGATTTCCGCAATGGCCACACACGTGAATCAGGAGCCCGAGTCCGGCCATACGGACATGGCCGAGCATCTAAGGACGTGGCATGGCTTCATCAGCTTCATGAAGTGGCAGGCGATCGGTGCCGCCGCAATCCTGTTTCTCCTCGCAATTTTCCGGACCCACGACTGAGTCTTCCTCGGTACCATGAACCTCGCAGTGACCAGAGAGCGCCGCGCGGGCGAAGCGCGAGTTGCCGCCACACCCGAGAGCGTGCGCAAGCTCAAGGGTCTTGGACTCAACGTCATCATTGAAACCGGCGCGGGAGAAGGTGCGCGCATCGCCGACTCCGATTACGCGGACGCAGGCGCCGAAATTGCCGCCGATGCGACATCGGCGGTCCGAGACGCCCAGATCGTCCTTAAGGTTCGGGCGCCAGACTCGGCGGAAATCGAAGCAATGCCGCGTGGTACAGTGCTGGTCGGCTTGCTCTCGCCATATACAGAAGGGGAATCCATCGCGGCGCTGGCGGCGAAGGGTGTCGACGCTTTCGCAATGGAATTCCTGCCGCGCATTTCGCGCGCGCAGAGTATGGACGTGCTCTCGAGTCAGGCGAACCTCGCCGGCTACAAGGCGGTGATCGATGCCGCCGCGCATTTTGGCCGCGCCATGCCGATGATGATGACGGCGGCCGGCACAATTGCACCGGCACGCGTCTTCATCATGGGCGTGGGTGTGGCCGGGCTGCAGGCGATAGCCACGGCCCGGCGACTGGGCGCGATTGTTTCCGCAACCGACGTCAGACCCGTCACGAAAGAACAAGTGGAATCGCTCGGCGCAAGTTTCGTCGCCGTCATCGACGAAGAGTTCCGGCAGGCGGAAACAGCCGCTGGTTATGCCAAGGAGATGTCCAAGGAATACCAGGCCAAGCAGGCGGCGCTGGTCGCCGAGACCGTCAAGAAACAGGACATTGTCATCACCACCGCGCTCATTCCGGGCCGGCGCGCACCCACGCTCGTCACGGAAGACATGGTGAAGTCCATGAAGCGCGGTTCGATCATTGTCGATCTCGCAGTCGAACAGGGCGGCAATTGCCCGCTTTTAACCATCATGGGTTTCACCAACGTCCCGGCACGGCTCGCGGTCGACTCATCGAGTCTTTATGCGCGCAACCTCTTCAATTTCGTTTCCCTGATCGTCGACAAGAAGACCGGGGCAGTCGCCCTCGATTGGAATGACGAAGTCGTCAAGGGCGCGGGACTCACGCGCAACGGCCAGATCGTTCATCCCGCGCTGAAAGGTTGAATGCAATGGAAGCGATCGATCCCTTCGTGTTTCGACTTTCGATCTTCGTGTTGGCGATTTTCGTGGGTTATTACGTCGTGTGGAGCGTGACGCCGGCGCTGCACACGCCGCTTATGAGCGTTACCAATGCGATCTCGTCGGTGATTGTCGTTGGCGCGTTGATCGCCGTTTCCGTCACGGCGTTGAACGGCACGTCCTGGGCGTCGAAGGCGCTCGGGTTCTTCGCTCTGATCCTCGCCTGCGTAAATATTTTCGGTGGGTTCCTCGTCACCAACCGCATGCTCATCATGTACAAGAAGAGAGACAAGCGATGACGGCCGACATCGCCGCCCTCGCCTATCTCGTATCGGGGGTTCTTTTCATTCTCGCACTCAGGGGTCTCTCCAGCCCCGAGACATCCCGCACCGGAAACCTGCGCGGAATGGCGGGGATGGCGCTCGCCACCGTCACGACATTATGGGTCGCGCGGGTCACCGATTCGTTCACCTGGGGCCTGATCGTGGCAGGCGTCGCGGTTGGCGGCACGACCGGCGCCGTTATCGCCCGCCGCATTGCGATGACGCAGATGCCGCAATTGGTTGCGGCCTTTCACAGCCTGGTCGGCCTCGCGGCGGTTCTGGTCGCTGCTGCGGCCATGTACAGCCCGGAAGCCTATGGGATCGGAAGCGAAGGCGCGATTCGCACACAGAGTCTCATCGAAATGAGCCTCGGCGCAGCGATCGGCGCGATCACTTTTGCCGGATCGCTGATCGCCTTCGCGAAGCTCAACGGAAACATGAGCGGCGCGCCGATCCTCCTGCCGGCGCGCCACGCGCTGAACATCGCGATCGCCGCAGCGATCGTCGCCCTTATTGTTTATTTCGTGATGGCGCAGCCGCATTGGTCGTTCTGGGTAATCGCGGGGCTCTCTTTCGTTTTTGGCATCACCCTCATCATTCCGATCGGCGGCGCCGACATGCCTGTCGTCGTATCGATGCTCAATTCCTATTCGGGTTGGGCGGCCGCCGGTATCGGCTTCACGCTGGAAAACACGGCATTGATCATCACGGGCGCGCTTGTCGGCTCTTCGGGCGCGATCCTTTCCTACATCATGTGCAAGGGAATGAACCGCTCGTTCATTTCCGTGATTCTCGGCGGCTTCGGCGGGGAGGTGGCGGCGACGGGTGCTGCGGAAACCCGCCCGGTGAAACAGGGTGCGGCAGAGGATGCCGCGTTCATCATGAAAAATGCAGGGTCGGTAATCATTGTCCCCGGCTATGGCATGGCCGTCGCGCAAGCGCAGCACGCCGTGCGCGAGATGGCCGATCTCCTCAAGAAAGAGGGCGTGAAAGTCTCCTACGCGATCCATCCGGTGGCGGGGAGGATGCCGGGACACATGAACGTGCTGCTGGCCGAAGCCAATGTTCCCTACGATGAGGTGTTCGAACTCGAAGACATAAACAGTCAGTTCGCAATCACCGACGTCGCCTATGTCATCGGCGCCAACGATGTGACCAATCCTGCCGC
>QHVY01000160.1:8362-16195 GCA_003223695.1 Acidobacteriota bacterium | reverse complement strand
CCACTGCCCCCACCACACCGGTGGTGCTGCGAACGCACTGAAACCCGCAAAAACAATCAGAATGAATCCGAACTGACGTATACGCATGGCCTACCTCTCTCTGTTTGAGCGCCGGGCCGCGCTGTCTTATTTATGGATCGGCGCACGCTATCACCATGCGGTCTCGGCGGCAATAAGCGAGGTCGCGATGCGGTTCTACTGGACAGCTCGCCTGCTGTCGCGGTTCTCTCGCGACGAAATCCCTGACAGTTCGGCAGTTAATTCGAACTAAAAGGGGTTTTCTTCATGCCATTTCGTTCCCTCGGGCTCAGCCCGAAAATTGTCCAATCGATTCACGATGCCGGGTATCAAACGCCGACACCGATTCAGCGCGCTGCCATTCCGCACATAGTCGGCGGTGCAGATGTCATCGGCATCGCCCAAACCGGCACCGGCAAAACAGCGGCGTTCGTTCTGCCGTTGCTCGAACGGCTCGCTTCGACGCCGTCCATCGGCCGGCACGTCCCGCGTGCGCTGATCCTCGCACCGACGCGCGAGCTCGCCGCGCAAATCGATCAGGCGATGGGGCAGCTCGCACGCAACCAGCGCGTTCAGCGCGTCGCGATTTTCGGCGGCGTCAGCGAACGGCCGCAGATCGAGGCTCTCCGCCGAGGAGTCGACGTCATCATCGCCACGCCCGGACGGCTCCTCGATTTGATGCGCCGTCACGTTGACCTGCGCGGCATCCGCTACGCAGTGTTCGACGAGGCCGATCGAATGCTCGACATGGGATTTCTACCGCAGATCCGGCAGATCGCCGCGGCGCTGCCGAAGCAGAGACAGACGTTACTCTTCTGCGCCACCATGTCGAAGGAGATCGAGAAGATCGCCGCCGAATTTCTCCGCTCGCCGCAGATCGTCGAGATCGGGCGCCGGGCGAATCCTGCGGACACCGTGACGCAGTGGCTCTATCCCGTTTCACACTCGCGAAAAACCGACTTGCTGATCCGAATCCTCTCCGACCGCTCGCTGACATCGGTCCTTGTGTTTTCGCGGACGAAGCACGGCGCCGACAAGATCGCACGCAAACTGAATCACGCGGGGATCGAGACGGCTGCGCTGCACTCCAATCGATCACAGAATCAACGCACGGCCGCCCTGAACGCGTTCCGCAACAGCCGAGTGCGCGTCCTCGTGGCGACGGATATCGCCGCGCGTGGACTCGACGTCGAGGGCATCTCGCATGTCATCAATTTCGATTTTCCCCCGCAACCGGAGGACTACGTGCATCGCATCGGACGCACGGGACGAGCGGAAGCGACCGGCGATGCCATCAGCTTTGTGACGCCGGATGATGAGCCGTCGGTCAAGTTGCTCGAGCGCATGACGCGAAAGACGATCGAGCGGCGCAAGCTGCACGGATTCGATTACTCCGAGAACACGAGACTGCAGCACGTCACGCCCGCCTCGGCCTTCTCCAATTCGGAAAGATCGAGAGTCTCGACCTGGAAGCCGCGCCCCTCGAGCAGGCGCCGCGTTCGAGGATAAGACGCGCTGTACAGCAGCGTGTCGTCGAGTCGAAGGGCGTTCGCCGCGAACGGCTCCTCGACCGCAATAATCTCGAATCCAGGAAACTGCTTCGGATCGAGCCAGTCGGGATTCAGCAGCAGCGTGTGATCGCCGATCTGTGTGACTGCAGATTTCAAATGCAGACAGTTTTGAAATCGGATCGCAGTCGCACCGAGCTGGCCGATGGCGGCTTCATTCGTTCGTTGCGACACACCAACGTACAGTTTTCCATCGAGCACCAGCACGTCTCCTCCGTCAAGCGTCGCCGGCGGTTCGATGTAGCGCAGCGGCCGAAATGCTTTAAGCGCCGCTGCCACGCTTTCCGTTTCGTCGCGGCGTGAAGCTGCGCCGGGGCGGGTGATAATTGCTATAGTATCCATTACTATAGCTGCATCTTCGACAAATACGGCGTCCGGCATGTCCGGCGCATCGGCGATGCGCACCACGTGGCAGCCGTACGCGCTGAGACGCCGCTCGTATTCGTCGTGCTGTTCGGCCGCGCGAGAGAAGTCGATCGGCTGGCGTTCGATGTAGCTCAGCTCGCAACGGCCGATCGCCGGACTGACGGCGCGCGTGATGGCAATGCGCACGACGCTTTTGAGTTTATGCCCGACCCTGAGCGCAGCGAAGGGGAGGCATCTACGGCGGCTCTGCGAGGAAAGCCTCAAGACAACAGCTGTCTGCGGCGCAAGTGTCCGTTTCTTGCTGCGCATCGCTGCGCCACCGGAGATCCCTCCCCTTCGCTCCGCTCAGGGTCGGGATAGACTGACCGCGCGCTATTATTCACGTATGGCCTGCGACCATACCGATCCGCCGGTTGTCATGGAACGAGCCGAGGAGTGGCTGCGCAAGCGCGGAGTTGCGCCCGAGGAGTGGAACGGGTTGCGGATTCAGCATGCGGAGAACACGCCGAACGCGAAGGGTTGGAAATCGGTGGTCATCGAGATCGAGCGCCGCGACGGCAACTGGATCGTCACCGACATCGATCGCCGTCCCGAAGTTCTGAGTGAAGTCGGGTTGAGCATCGCGTCCTGAATGCCGATCGCCATCGGTTCACGCCTCGGTCCCTACGAGATCGTCTCCACCCTCGGCGCCGGCGGCATGGGTGAGGTCTACCGCGCCCGCGATCCGCGCATCGGCCGCGAAGTGGCCATCAAGGTCCTGCCGGAGTCGCTGGCGAATGATTCCGATCGCCTGCGCCGCTTCGAGCAGGAGGCTCGCGCCACTGGAACGCTCAACCATCCGAATCTGCTCGTTGTCTTCGACTTCGGCAAGCACGACAACAGTCCGTTTATCGTGTCCGAGCTCCTCGACGGATCTACGCTGCGAGATCTGTTAGGCGCGGGCCGCCTTCCGCTCCGCAAAGTGCTCGACTACTCCGTGCAGATCGCCAGCGGTCTCGCTGCTGCACACGAAAAGGGCGTCGTGCATCGCGATCTGAAGCCGGAGAACATTTTCATCACTCGTGACGATCGCGTGAAGCTGCTCGATTTCGGCTTGGCGAAGCTCGCCATTGCAGAGGGAAGTCCGAAGAGCAAGGCGGAAACGGAGCAGCGAGGCACGAGTCCGGGAATGGTCGTGGGCACGGCCGGGTACATGTCACCGGAGCAGGTCCGCGGCGCGGCGGTCGATCATCGCTCGGACATCTTCTCGTTCGGCATCGTTCTCTACGAGATGATCAGCGGCGTCCAGCCGTTCCGTCGCGACTCATCCGTGGAGACGATGAACGCAATCATCGACGACGATGCGCCGCCGTTGAAGGAAGAAGCGATACCGCCGGTGCTCACGCGTCTTCTTGACCACGCGCTGGAAAAAAATCCAGCGCGGCGATTCGAGTCGGCGAAAGATGTGGCGTTCGCGCTCGATGCGATCTCCAGCAGCGGGGAAATGTCGGCAGTGCGCACGAAATCGAAGGTGAGAAAAAGCAAGAGCGAGCGGCCAAAAGAAGTCTCCTACTCGCGCATCACCTTTCGCCGAGGATTCATCATGAGCGGCCGATTTTCTCCCGATGGATCCGTCATCTACGGCGCTGCATGGGAAGACAAACCTCTCGAGATTTTTTCCTCACATCCGGCCAGTCCGGAATCGCGTTCGCTCGGACTGCCGAGTGCCGACGTCCTGGCGGTCTCTCGGGGCGGCGAACTGGCGCTCTCGCTCGGACGTCGTTATGTCGCTGGCTACATCACGTCGGGCATTCTTGCGCGCATGCCTCTGGGCGGCGTTGCGCCGCGGCCGGTCTGTGAGGACGTACAGGACGCGGCGTGGATGCCAGACACCAAAGAGCTCATCATTACCCGCTCGGTGGCCGGTCTGTTTCGGATCGAGTCGCCCATCGGAAACGTGATCTTTGAAACAGCGCACTGGATCAGCCATGCGCGCCCTTCGCCATCCGGTGATCGGATCGCATTTATCGATCACCGGCTTTGGGGAGACGACGCAGGAGCAGTCGTCGTCATCGATTGTCAAGGTGAGCAACTGCTCCGCTCTCAGCATGAGTGGCCGAGCACGGGCGGGATCGCATGGACGCCGAAAGGCGACGAGATTTGGATCGCCGCGGATACCAGTGTCGGCTCAGGACGCGACATCATCGCGCTCAACATGTCCGGCCGGCAGCGGCCTGTTCTGCCGACACCCGGACGTTCGTCGCTTCATGACATCAGCAGCGACGGCCGGGTGCTCATCGCAGTTGAAAACGGACGCCGCGAAGTCGTTGCCGGACATCTTGGCGAATCGCAGGAGAAGAACCTGTCATGGTTCGACTGGTCGTGGTTAAGCGACATCAGTCATGACGGCAAGCTCGTGCTCTTGACCGAGCAAGCTGCAGCAGTTCGCGGACGCAACACCTTGTATGTGCGGCCGGTCGACGGCAGCCCGGCGGTGCAGATCGGTGAAGGTCACGGTCGCGGGCGGCCGTTTTCACGCGACAGCAATTGGATCATCGCCGAGACACCCAAAGGTCTCGAGCTGCTCCCCGTCGGCGCCGGACAGCCTCGAGTCATTCCGACACAGCAACTCGAAAAAGTACTCGCGTGCCAGCTTTTTCCTGACAATCAGCGGCTGCTCGTTCTCGGCAATGAAGCGGGGCGGGCGATGCATCTGTTTGAACTTCGCGTTGACGGCGGCGGGCCCGCGCGCCAGATCTCTCCGGTCGTTGCGGCCTGGCCCGTTCTCCTTTCCAATGACGCGCAAACGGTCGCCGCGATGGGCCAAGACGACCGCGTACTGCTGTTTCCCGTCAGCGGCGGCGATCCGCATCCGGTCCAGACTTGCGGCGCCGGAGATTTGCCGATCGGATGGACACCCGACGACCGCGCACTTTACGTCTATCGGCGCGGTCGCGTGAGCGTAACGATCGACCGGGCCGACATCAGCGGTTCTGAGCGAAAAGAATGGCACACCATCCGCGCCGCGGATCCGGCCGGCATTCTCGATATTTTTCCGGTGCACATCACCGCCGACGGCGGAACATACGCGTACGGCTATCGCCGCTTCCTTTCAGATTTGTACATAGTGAACGGACTGCTTTGAGCCGACCGTCCATCGCATGTCTGCAACTCCTGGGTCATGCGGGAGCTGATCGCCGGCGACACTGGCGCAATCTCACGGTACTACACTGGGCTACCCCTAGCGGACGTCTTACTTGCGATTGCGGCCGCCGTTCCCACTTGAAACCTCATCGACCGCGGCGAGCAGCCGCTCGATCTCCTCACCCGTCGTATACGCGGCGCAGCCGGCGCGCACCAAGCCTTCCACTCCGAGTGTGCGCACTACAGTAGCCGCATAAAAATCCCCGTGGCTGGCGAAAATCGCCCGCTTCGCCAGCGCTCGCGCGACCTCCTCGGACGTCTTGCCGTCCACGGTGAATGCGAACGTCGGCGTGCGCGGCTCCGAAGGCGGCACTCCATAGACGCGCACGCGCTTGATCGACTTCAGCCCGTTCCACAACAGGCTCGTGTGGCGGCGGGCGTCCTCGCCCGCCGGACCGCCAGGGACGGCGGCCCCCACACCAAGGCTGGTCATGAATTGCACGGCGGCAGTGACACCGGCGATTCCTTCCTGATTCTGCGTTCCCGTTTCGGCGCGCTCCGGCGCGCTGTCGGGCGCTGGGTCGAGCTTCGGAAACGGCAGCGATTCGAGAAGATCCTTGCGGGCAAAAAGGATTCCGATGTGCGGTCCGTAGAATTTGTATGCGGATACGGAGAGAAAGTCGCAATCGATCGCCTGCACATCGATCGGTTCGTGCGGAGCGAGATGCACGGCGTCGACGAAAAAGAGCGCGCCGACGGATTTCGCGATTTTCCGTACGGTAGCCAGATCGTTGATTGTGCCGACCGCGTTTGATGCCCCGCCGATCGCGATCAGCCGCGTCTTCGAACCGGCGAGCCGCGCGAGATGATCCATGTCGATCTGACACGTTTCGCGAATCATCCGCGCCGCGCGGACGACGATGCCCCGATCGATCTCCAATGCGCGCCACGTTGCGACGTTCGCGTGATGATCGAGATCGGTGACGATGACCTCGTCGCCCTTCTTCCAGGTGCGGCCGAGGGCCCGAGCGAGGTGGAAGGTGATGGTGGTCATGTTCGCGCCGAACGAGATCTCGTCGGCGCGCGCATTCATGAATCCCGCTGCAGCTTTGCGAGCGCCGGCGATGATCGCATCGGTTTCCTCGCTCGTCGGATACGCCCAATGCGTGTTCGCGTTGTGTTGAAAGAGGTAATCGGCCATCGCATCTGCCACGACTTGCGGCACCTGCGTACCGCCGGGCCCGTCGAAGTACGCGACCGGCAGCCCGTTGTGGATCCGCGTGAGAGCAGGAAAACAGCGGCGAATTTCGTGGACATGCATAAAATACTGCGCGATTGAACCACACTGTCATCGCCGGCACCGGAAGTCATATCCCATCGGTCGTCGTACCGAACGACGCTTTTCTGCAAGCCGAGTTTCTCGGGCCCGATCAGAAGCCGATTCCGAAAAGCAACGCAGAGATTCTGAAGCAGTTCGAATCGATCACCGGCATTCGCGAACGACGTTATGTGCCGGACGGAGTCGTCACATCCGATATCGCGTTTGACGCTGCGCGGAAGGCGCTGCAATCATCGGGCGTCCACGGCGAAGAGCTCGACTACATCATCGTCGCGCACAACTTCGGCGACGTGCGCGCCGGCAGCCTGCGCTCCGATCTCGTGCCTGCGCTCGCGGCGCGCGTCAAAAACAAGCTGGAGATCGAGAATCCGCGGACGGTCGCCGTCGACGTGATCTTCGGCTGTCCGGGGTGGCTGCAGGGTGTGATCTGGGCCGACTCGATGATTCGGGCGGGCGACATTCGCCGGGCGATGGTCATCGGCGCCGACACGCTCTCGCGCATCTCCGATCCGCATGATCGCGACAGCCTCATTTACGCGGACGGCGCCGGCGCGACGATCCTCGAGGCTCGCGACACCAAGAGCGGCATCTTGTCGCACTGCGTTCGTTCCGACACGCTGGAGCACTCGACGATGCTGCGCATGGGCCACTCATACAAAGATGAATCGTTTCTCGAAGCGCTGTTCCTCAAAATGGAAGGCCGGAAGCTCTACAAATACGCGCTGCAGACCGTTGCCGGATCGATCAAAGAGTGCCTCGAGCGAGCGCACCTCGACATTCACGATGTGAAGAAGGTTTTGCTTCATCAAGCCAACGGAAAAATGGACGAAGCGATCCTCGACGCGCTGTATCAGCTCTACGGAATCGATTCGCCGCCGCACGACATCATGCCGATGACGATCTCCTGGCTCGGCAACAGCTCAGTCGCGACGATCCCGACGATGCTCGATCTGATCTGCAAGGGCGAGATGCGGGGACACGCCATCGCTTCCGGCGACGTCGTAGTGTTCGCCTCCGTGGGCGCGGGAATGCACATCAATGCGGTGGTTTACCGCCAGCCGTAAGGCCAACCATCTCCATCGCCCTGTCGGCATCGACTGGCCGCGAGAAGAGATAGCCCTGGCCGAAGCTGCAGTGCAACTCGCGGAGATGCTCTGCCTGCTGCGACGTTTCGATTCCTTCGGCCACGACCTCGATCTTCAAGCTGCGGCCGAGGTCGATGATCGAGCGGATGATCTCCGCGCTTTTCGGCTCTTCGCTCTGCACGAATGATGAATCAATCTTCAACTGATCGATCGCGAAGCGATGCAGGTAGCTGAGCGAGGAATATCCGGTGCCGAAATCGTCGACGGCAAAGGTGCAGCCCAGCTCGCGGATATGCTCGATGATGGCGTACGCGTTCTCGGCGTTCTGCATGAT
>QHVY01000160.1:7217-8174 GCA_003223695.1 Acidobacteriota bacterium | reverse complement strand
GGTGAGACCAGTCCGCGTTTCGGATGTTGCCAGCGCACGAGCGCCTCGAAGCCAACGATCTCTCCGGAGGCGAGATTCACGATCGGTTGATAGACAAGACGGAACTCTTTGCGCTCGACGCCGCGGCGCAGATCATTTTCCAATTGCAGTCGCGCGACCGCTTCGGCCCGCATCTGCACATCGAACATTTCCGATCGCCCCCGGCCCTGCGCCTTCGCGCGGTACATCGCCGTATCGGCATCGCGAATGATCTGCTCTGGCTTTTCGTACTCCGGCCCGGCGATGGTCACGCCGATGCTCGCCGATGTGAAAATCTCCTGTCCTTCGATCACGAATGGCGTCGCGATTTCGTCGTGAATCCTCCTCGTAGCACGCGTCACGTCGGCGGGACCGTTGATGTTCTCCATCAGAATCGTGAACTCATCGCCGCCGAATCGCGCGACGGTGTCGGCCAGGCGCATGCAGTGAGCCAGCCGCTCTCCCATTGCGAGGAGCAGTTGATCGCCTGCGACGTGGCCCAGGCTGTCGTTGACGTCCTTGAAGTGATCGATATCGAGCAGCAGGACGGCGAAAGGCTTCGGCGTGCCGCGTCGCACGTCCTGCCGGACGCGGTCGAGCGCGTGGGCCACGCGATCGAGAAACAGCGCTCGGTTCGGCAGTGCGGTGAGGGCGTCGTGAAACGCGTTGTGAACGAGCTGACTCTCGGCTTGCCGCTGCTCGGTGACATCGCTGCCGATGCTGGCGATGCCCAGGATGCTGTTCTCCGGTCCGCGAAGGACGGTGTTGTTCCACAAAATGATGCGCCGCTCGCCCCCGCGGGCGATGATTTCCATCTCGATGTGCGCGCCGATGATTCCGCGGCCAATATTTTCGAGAAATCCGCGGCTCACCTGCTGGCGGCGTTCCTCCGGCACAAAGAGGTCGAAAAAATTCTTGCCGATGATGTCCTGCTTCGCG
>QHVY01000160.1:0-7205 GCA_003223695.1 Acidobacteriota bacterium | reverse complement strand
CAGTACGTGACGGTGCCGACGACGTCCAGCAGGATCGCCAGAAGCTCGATCGTATCGAGCATCTCGCGAAAGCGCCGCTCCGATTCCCGCAGCGCGTCTTCCGTGCGCCGCGCGGCGTTCACATCGACGGCCATCGCCAGACGTGCGTGGCGGCCCGGCAGCTTCACTTCATACGCGGTCACCTCGACCGCGAGGACGTCGCCATTTCGCGACTGAAGGCGCATGGCGGGCGGCTGATGCTCGCGCAGACGTGCCGTTGTACGCTCCTCCGGCGGCTGCAGGTCGGCGAGCGTTATTTTCAGAAATTCGCTGCGATCGTAGCCGTACTGTTGAATCGCAGCATCATTCACGGCAATGAACTGCAGCGAGTCGGTATCGTAGATCCACATCG
Organism: Acidobacteriota bacterium; assembly: GCA_003223695.1. Lineage (GTDB taxonomy): Bacteria > Acidobacteriota > Thermoanaerobaculia > Gp7-AA8 > Gp7-AA8 > Gp7-AA10. Next base: position 6,814 of record QHVY01000160.1, on the reverse strand, counting down.
GATGCGGATTCCCCTGAAACAGGAGCCGGTACTGCTCCTCCGAGCTCCGCAGCGTCGCCTCGGTTTTGGTGCGAATGTGCACTTTGCCAAGAAGCTCGCCGATCCTCCCCACCACTTCGACCAGCATCGCATCGGGCTCGTCCGCCTGCTCGCTGAAAAATTCGAGAACAGCGACCGCTCCCTCGTCTCCGACCACCGGCACCGCAAAAACCGATTTCAATCCGGCGTCAGCAGCGGCTGTAGCGACTGGTGAGGGAAGCAACGAATCGAAATCAGCCGACCAAAACGGCATGCCGCGTCCCATCGCTTTGCCTGCGGCGCCGGCTCCCGGCGCGAGACGTGTGCTCTCCAATGCACGCCGAAAATTGACGAAGCGCTGAAGATCGGCGATGAACCAGATGTCACTCAGCGTCAGAATCTGGGTGATGGTCAGGTACGCGTGGCCGACGGGCCAGCCGAGCTGCGTGCAAATCTGATCGACGGCGCTCAGGAGCGCGTCGTCGAGCGACGACGACTCGTTCGCCGCAATTGCCACCGCCTGCAGCAGCCGCAGATGCTGTTGATTCTCATAAAGCGCACGCGTGGCGTGCTCGGAGATCGCGTCAGTGGCTTGCCGCGCGCGGCGATGGCGGTCGAGACGCTTGACGAGCTGCGCCAGCTCTTCGGAGTCGGTCGGTCCGTTGTCGGGCAATCACACCATTGTAGGGCAGGGCTGCGCCCTGCCGAATCCCGGCGGCACGCGCAGTCGTGACATCGCCGACGTAACGGCCTTCCCGCGGGCTCTTCGTCACGACCGTGGGAAATTCGGAGTTGACGTCCATGTGATGGCCGTTCGCGTTGACGTGAAATCGCGATGACGTCGGCAGACGGAGGTCGATGCCGCCATTGTGCGTCTCGATGCTGCTCGATTTCGCGAAGCGGCTGTATGCGACGCGTACATCGCCATTGTGCGTCTCGATCTCCGCTGCTCCATCGAGATCGGCGACTTCGACGGAACCGTTGTGACTGCTCACGCGCAGATCGTTGCGCAGGCCGGTGACGCGGACATTCGCGTTGTGATCCTCAATGCTGAGGCGTGCTGTCGCCGGCATTGAAATCGTGTAATGAACGAGCGGAAGGTTCCGGCTGACGCCGAACCATGTGAAGCGAGTCGGCACATCGGAGTAGTCGGATTCGATACGCACGTTGTTCGCCGACCCGGTGACTTTAATCTGCGTCTTTTCCACATCGTCGCTCGAAGTCCATTCGCCCGGCTCGATGCGCGCGTTGACGTCGACCGTCGGCTGATTCCACGTCGTCACTACGATCGTACCGTTGTGCGTGTCAAGCGAAACGCTGCCGTCGGCACCCAGAGAAATCGTTTTGTGGACTCGTTTATCAGTCGCGGCGTCGGCGACTGCCGCGATGAGAATTAGACAGAACATCATCGCCTTGCGCATGGCACCTCCTACTCTCACCTGTTACGTATGGGTGAGGTGAAAGTTTATGCCTATGCGTTTGCGAAATCCCAAACGGCGTAAGACCGCCCTCCACGGCGCGCGACCACAGCGCCGCGTACGCCCCGCCTTGCTGCGCGGGCGAGATTGAATGGATGCCCGCGTCGAGATAACGCGGGTGAACATACGGGATGCCGTCCAAGGTACCCGTAAACGTACCGACGTCTGCAATAAGCCCGTATGACCCAGGCACTTCGATTTGAAATGAGTTCGCCTTGAGAATCTTTCCAGCGACTCTGACCGCGCCGACCGAGACGAAATTGCGCGCCAGAAATTTTCGCGTTGCCCGCGGAAAACTGTACTGATCCTGCACTACGAGCATCGTCTTCGTGCGCAACATGTCGTTCACGATCGTGTCGCGTATTTTGCCTGCGCGAATGCGACGCTTCGTGAGCGGCTCGAGGACGTAGAAAAATGCGCGATTGCGGAAAACCGTCTCGCCCTTGAGGTCCATGACCGTTTCTCCGGGACGCGTTAGACGCAGGGTCTGCTCGATGACCGCGAGTCCCTCGCGGGTCTGATCGCGCCAAAGCTGACCGGCTCCAATGACCAGGAGGACTTCGACGAGCACGATGGCCATGACCTGCCGGATTCGCAACAGTGGCACGAGCGTGACGGCGGCGAGCGGCAGATATGGCAGCCAGTGCTCGTGCTCGACGAGTGGCCACACACAGAACAGCGCAGCGGCATAGAAGTGCGTGGTCACGAAGAGAAACATCCGTTGCGGAGAATCGGCGACGTGCCGAGCGATCGCGACAATCAGGATCAATAGAAACGGGAACAAGATGAGACGACCGGTGTGAACGTGGCCGGCGATGTTGTGCGAAATCGCGCCGTAGAAGAATGGATGCAACGCCCCGCGCGACGCGAAATAGAGTGCGATAGCGGCGGGAGGAATCGTGAAAGCGGCGAGGAAAATCGCGATCGGTCTCACTCGCGCTTGCCGGGCAGCGATTGCTCCGATCATCAGGGAGACGAGCAGCAGCGTCGTCTTCGCGGAGACCGCAGCGGCGAGGCCGAGGGCGAGGCCGGCGGCAGCGATGCGAAGGGTAGTTGGCCGAGCACTCACGAGAATTGCGATCGCCGCCAGCCAGAACAGCGTCCACAAATCATCAGTTCGAAATTCCGTTGACCACAGGAGGTAGCCCGGAATGAGCGAGGCGACGACGGTGCTCCAGATTGCTGCACGCCGCGGATAGCAGCTCGAGGCGATTCGATACGTTACGGCGATTGTCGCCGCGTACAGCGGCAGCATCGCGATGCGCATTGCGATGAGCGCGTCGGGACGCTCCCCAACCATCCGCAGCAGCGGCGCGAAGAGGATGTGAAACAACGGCATGTGATTGTCGAAGAGGTCGCGGTACTGCAGGAGGCCGTGGTTCCAGCCCCACACGACGTGCAGGTGCTGCGTCTCGTCGCTGTCGATCCGGTATCGGAACACGGCGACGATTCGCAGCATCACAGCCGCTGCCGCTGCCAGTGCGACCGATAAACGCTCAACCTCGGCGACTGTGAGCCAGCGAGGCAGAACGTCAACAAAAAAAGGGGCCGGCCCTGAAAACCGGCCCCGGAGGACCTTGATCATCCGTGAGACGCCGGTGTCGCTGGCGTCCGCGGAAGCTTAATGTGCGGTTTCATCATCACGCAAGAGGCCATCGATGAGCTCCGCGAGATAGGGAACGGATTGCGGTTTCGACACGATGGTGATCCGCCCGTCACTGCGCACGCGCTCATTGAGCGCGCGAGAGCCGTAAGCCGTCAGCAACAAAACCTGGGCCCCCGGACGGCGGCTGCGAACCTGGTCGACGAGCGCAAGAGCGCGACCACTGAGCTGGCCAGTGAAATAGGCATCCAGCAAGACAAGCGCGTAATCATGTTTGCCCAGGAGCGAATCGGCATCGCGCGCAGTGGTCGCCAGATCAGCCGACACGCCGCTCTGTTTCAGATGCTGGAAGAGCGGGCCGGTGATGAGCTCGTCATCGTCAATGATCAGCACGCCTTGCATGATTCGATGAGATCCAACGTACGCTCCCCCTCTCGCGGCGGGAAGTGGCCGTTGGCCAATTTCGTCGTAGGGAATTTGCCTATCGTCCGGCCGCTATAATCGGTTACTCATGCTGCAAACAATCCGAGCGCGACTGGTGGCGCTCGTGCTGGCGGTGGCGCTGCCGCTGTTCGGGGTACTCGTCTGGGTCTTCTGGGCGGAGATCGCGCGCGTTCACAATTCGGCCCGCGATCTCGCGCTGCGAATCGCCATCTCGATCGCCTCGGACGTCCGCGATGCGAATCAACGCCCCCGCAGCCTTCTGCAACAGATGGCCCAACGGCCGAAGATCCAACATGCGGTACGTGGTGATTGCGACTCGTATTTCGGCATCGTCGATTTCTACCCGCAATACCTCAATCTCCTTCAATTCGATCCAGCGGGAAATCTTGTCTGCTCCTCGACGCCCGCCGCTGCGGATGCGCGCTATTCCGCCATCGCCGATCCGCTGATCCAGGCCCGTGTACGACAGACACACGGCAGAAATATCGACACGATGGTCATCCCGGCGAAAGGCAAATGGATCCTGGTTCTGTTTCAGCCTCTCGGCAATGGCCAGCTCGCGCTCGAGGAGTACCTCGATCTCGACGTCAGGCCCTATCCGACCGGCACAGTTGTCACGGTCGTCGACGGCCATGGAAAAGTGATTGCCCGCTCACCGGAGATTGCCAACTGGCTCGGCCGCGACGTTCGCAACAACCTCGGCACGATTTCGCAGCACGGCCACCAAGGCAGCGCAGAAGCTCGCGGCATCGATGGCGTTCCGCGCCAGTACGGCTACACGCGCATCAACCACAGCGACTGGATTCTCTACGTTGGCATTCCCGCAGGAATCGCGCGGTCGCAGGTTCGTAGCCTTGTGATTCGCGGCATCAGCGCGGGCATCATCATTTGTTTTGTCGTCCTGCTGTTCGCATTACAGCTGGCGACGACCATCAACCGTCCGCTGCATGCGCTGGCGCGCACGGCGCAGCGCGTTGCTGTCGAAGGGTACAGCGGCAACGTGCCCGCCGACGGCCCGCGCGAAGTGGCAGTGGTCGGTCAGGCCTTCAACCGCATGATCGCCAGCCGCTCCGATGCCGAACGCGCGCTTGTCGACTCACGCGCCCAGCTCGAGGCACTTTCGAAAAAACTTCTCGAAGTGAGCGAGGAAGAGCGCAGTCGTATCGCGCGCGAGATTCACGACGAGTTGGGCCAGCTCCTCACCGCGCTGAACATGGACATCGGCGGGCTGTTGCGCAGCGCCGAGCCGCTCAAACCCGAACAGAAGATGATGGCGTTGCGCATCCGGCACGCCTTGTCGGAAACGTTGTCGTCGGTCCAGCGGATCGCCTCTGAGCTCCGGCCGGCGGCTCTCGACGACTTCGGCCTGATCGCGGCGGTCGAATCGGAAGTGCGCACGTTCGAGGAACGCACCGGAATCGAATGCGAGCTCTCTCTTCCTGAAGATGACACGCTGTCGCTCGGGCCGGATGTGGATGCGGCGATCTATCGCATCGTCCAGGAGGCGATGACTAACGTCGCCCGACACTCCGACGCATCGCGCCTGGAAATCCGCGTGCGCCAGCAGCCGGACGAAACGCTCGTGGAGATTCGCGATGACGGCAAGGGCATTCCGGCCTCCAAGCTCTCCGACCGCAATTCCCTCGGCGTCGCCGGAATGCGCGAGCGCGCGCGGCGAATCGGCGCCACGCTCGAAGTCGAAGGCATCGTGGGTCACGGGACGATCGTGTCGGTACGGATTCCTGTGAAAACCGCGCAAACTGCCCGCTCATGATCCGCGTCCTCATCACCGATGATCACGCAATCGTTCGCGACGGGTTGCGTCAAATCGTCGGTGAAACCGATGACATCGTCGTTGCTGCGGAAGCGGCCAACGCGGCGGAGACGCTCGACCGCCTGCGCGAAACGGCTGTCGATGTGATCATTCTCGATCTGAATCTTCCCGACCGGCACGGAATCGATCTGCTCCTCCAACTCCGCAGCGCGTCGCCAAAGATTCCCGTTCTGATTCTGAGCATGCATCGCGAAGCGGCATACGCAGTGCGGCTGCTCAAGGCTGGCGCAGCCGGTTACATCGCCAAAGACAGCGCACGCGAACAGCTCGTCGAAGGAATTCGCACCGTCGCGCGCGGAGAGAAGTACATTGCGTCGCCGCTCGCCGCATCGGTGGCCATGCATCTGGTCAACGGCGTGGATGGCCAGCGGCACGACCGGCTCTCCGATCGCGAGTTTCAGGTAATGCTGATGATTGCCGCGGGCAAGCCGCCGCGTCAGATCGCCGAGGAGCTGAGTGTGAGCGTGAAAACGATCGGAGCGCACCGCGCGCACATCCTGCAGAAAATGGGGCTGCGCAACAACGCGGAGATCGTGCACTATGTTCTCACGCAGAAGCTGATGTGATCGGGATGTCATGCCGACCCTGAGCGGAGCGAAGGGGAGGCAACGGTGTGGGTGTGCGGTACGCTGATCGTGCCACCCGGCCCACACCGGTCCCTCGCTACGCTCGGGATGACAAGAAAAACTACCGGCTCACGGCGCGGCTCTTCGCGTTCACGCGCCACCTGCCCAGCCGGGCGCGCGAGCAGGAGTTGACGGCGTCGAAGCTATAGTAACCATTACTATAGCCGCGGCTCATGACCGCGATGCACTCGCTCTTGACCGGCTCCGTCTGCGTGGCGAAGTAGTGACGCAGGGTGAGAATGGCTTCCGGCTCGTTGATTGCCGCGCCTGCCGGCCGTCGAGCGCCGCCAGGACGGTCGCCGACGACGCGAATCGGTCCGGTATCAAATCGCGGAGCCGCCGGCCGGATCACGAACCACCAGAACGCGGCCACTCCGGCGGCAACAAGAATGACCATCAGAAATCCCACCCGCCACCCGCCCCCCGCCACCCGTCCCCCGCCACTCTTCGGCATCCTTCCGTCGAACACATCACCCGCGTACACACCGCACGCCGGGCACACGTTCGTGCCAGGTGGAATCACGGCGCGGCAGTTTGTGCAATAGCGATCGTCGGTTGCCACTGCTTCAATATACAAAGATTGCGTGAGGAGCAGGGTTTTCGTAATCTGACGCGACAAAATCGAGTGAAGGGGACTTCATGTCGCGCGTTCGCACAGCAGTCTTTCTCGCTTTCCTCATCGCCGGCTTCGCCTACGCTGCGATTGAGCCACCAAAAGAGAAAGAGAAATGGATTTGGATCCCGGCAGGCGAGTTTTCGATCTTCAGCAACGCATCCGAGCGGGAGACGTTGACACTCGCCACAAACGTCC
>QHVY01000159.1 GCA_003223695.1 Acidobacteriota bacterium | reverse complement strand
CGCTCCGCGCGCTGCTCTTCGACTCCTGGTACGACTCCTATCGAGGCGTCGTGTGTCTGCTGCGGGTGGTGGACGGCGAGATTCGCACAGGGATGAAAATCCGCTTCATGTCCACCGATCGCTCGTACGAAGTGACCGAGCTCGGGATCTTCACCCCCAAGCCGAAAGCAGTCGACAGTCTCGGCGTCGGTGAAGTCGGCTTTTTCTCCGCAAACGTCAAAGACATCGTGCAGGCGAAGATCGGCGACACCGTCACCGGCGAGCGCGACGAGCCCGTCCCTCTTCCTGGCTTTCAGGAAGTGAAGCCGATGGTCTTCGCCGGCATTTTTCCAATCAACAATGACGACTACGAGCAGCTACGCGACGCCGTGGCGAAGATGAAACTCAACGACGCGTCCTTCAGCTACGAACCAGAGAGCTCCGTTGCTCTCGGATTTGGCTTTCGCTGTGGTTTTCTCGGCCTGCTGCACATGGAGATTATCCAGGAGCGGCTGGAGCGGGAGTTCAATCTCGAGCTGCTGACCTCCGCTCCTGGCGTGCGCTACCGTGTCACGAAAACGGACGGCGAGGTCCTGGAAATCGAGAATCCTCAGAAGATGCCGGACCCCGCGTACATCGCATCGATCGAAGAACCATTCCTCGAGGTGACGATCCTCACAACCGACGAATTCGTTGGCCCAATTCTCGCTCTGGCGATTGACCGGCGTGGCCAGCAGAAGAAGCTGGAGTACGTCAGCAGTAACAGAGTGATGATTGTTTACGAAATGCCGTTGAATGAGGTGATTCTCGATTTCTTCGACAAGCTGAAATCGATCTCACGCGGATACGCCTCACTCGACTACCAAATCCTCGGTTATCGCGAAAGCGATCTGGTCAAGATGGACATTCTGGTCAATGGCGAGCCGCTCGACGCGCTCTCTCTGATCGTGCATCGGGAGAAAGCGTTTGCGCGCGGCAAGATGCTCGTGGAGAAAATGAAAGAGTTCATTCCCCGGCAGATGTTCGAAGTTGCCCTGCAGGCCGCGATTGGGAATCGGGTGATCGCCCGTGAAACCGTCAAGCCTCTTCGCAAGAATGTCCTCGCCAAGTGTTACGGCGGCGACATTACGCGCAAGAGAAAACTTCTGGAGAAGCAAAAAGAAGGAAAAAAGCGGATGAAACGGGTCGGAAAAGTGGAGATTCCGCAGGAGGCTTTTCTCGCTGTGTTGAAGATTGACTGATCACCCCGTAGAGCCGGCTCTTAGCCGGCTCCGAGCCGACTGAGAGTCGGCTCTACGGAGGGAGCCATGAAGTCTTCAAAGCCGTTCGTTGCAGCCGTTGCCGTGAGCGTGATGAGTGCGGGCATCGCAGCAGCCGCTCACGTCGATTTCAATGATCCGCGCAGAGCTCTCGGACGCGAAGGCGACATCCGCGTGGACGCCGAGCTCGGTCAGGACACGCTGCAGCCGAATTCTCCGCTCACGGTGACCTATCAAATCGAGAATCTGACCAACTTGACGATCGCGGTGGCAGACAAAGTCACAGACACCGACTTCGATCCCGACTCGCAAACGATCACGCTCTCCATCGGCGCGGAGATTCCCTCCGGATCTCACATGCCGCATCTCGTGACGATCAAGGCCGGCGAGAAGCACACGTTCACTGCCGGCGCGCTGGTGCACGTCGTCGTGCCGAACACACTGACTCCGTGGACCACGCTGCCGAGGTTTGTGCAGGTGAAGGTGACCGTTTTGCGCGACGTTACACCGTTCGCAAACCTGATCGAGCAGCAAAACCGGACGGCACTGCCGGTCGCATTGCCGAAGGACATGTTCGATCGCTGGATCGATGCCAGCACCTCGGTCTTTCTCAACACGATTCCGGTATATTGGAGAGGCGAGAGCCGCCGCGGAACTGCCGAGAGCAATCAGCCGGCCGGAACGGACTGAGTCCGCCGCCCACGTGGTTTCTCGAACCAAGGGGGAAACCCGCGTGAGACGCTGCACCCTTTTAGTGTTGTGGTTGCTTCCGCTCGCCTGCACGTCGACAAAGCCGGTCAACATGTCCGAGCCGCGGCGCGTCGTCGGGACGGAAAGCGATGTCCGCGTTGACGGCGAAATTTATGGCGATCAGCTCGGGCCGAACGTCACGGTCCCCCTCAAGTACGATGTGACAAATCATCGACAAACCACGATCTTGATCGCTGACCTCATTCCGGAGACCACGTACGATCCGGAGACGCACACGGTGACCATCAGCATCGGCGCGGAAATCCCCGGTGAGCAGTTCCTGCCGCGGCTGATTCCCGTTCGTCCGGGCGAGCGTAAGAGTTTTGCGACCGCAGCGCACGTAGTGATCGTCGCCAATACCGCCTCACCGTGGGTGCCGCGGCCGAACGCCTTACGGCTGAAGGTCAACTTCCTCGGTGACCCGAAGCCATTCGAGAAACTGATCTCGATTCCGGAGAAAGCCGTGCACGACCCCGCTCTGGCGGCTCAGCTTTTCCCGAAGTGGGTGGAGGGAAACGAGTCCGTGTTCACGAACACCCTGCCAATGCGTTGGGTGATGACGGGAGAAGAGCCAACGCCCGCTGCTTCGCCGAGGCGACGTAGGCCGGGCTGAACGTAGTTGGCCGTTCGCCGTACGTCGTTGGCCGAGTGATCACGGCCAACGGCCAACTGCCAACGGCGAACGTTAAAAACTTTTCACCGCCTCCTGCTCGTTTTCGTAGACCTCGAAGACCGTGATGAGCTGTGTCACGTGCAACAGCTCGTTCAGCTTGGCTGGCAGGTGGAGCAGTTTCAACTTCCCGCCGCGGTTCGTGACGGTTGTGTAAGAGCCGACCAGCTCGCCGATTCCCGAGGAGTCGATCGTGGTCACGCCGCTCATGTCGAGCAGGATCTTGCTCTTCCCGGCATTGAGCGCGTTGGTGATGATCTCGCGAAGCTGCTGGTCACCTGACCCGATCGTGATCTTGCCATCGAGTTTGATCACTTCGACGCCGTCGATCGTACGCGGAGTGGCTTTCATAATTGCTCTCCTTTTAGATCTTGCTGCTCGCGAGACCGGTTCCCTTCGCGAGATTTTTCGTCATCAACAGTGAGGTCCCGCCGCCGGGCACAAACGAATACTGCACCTGATCCATGAACGTTTTCATGTAAAAGATCCCGCGCCCGCTGGTCTTCATCAGATTCAGGGGATTCAGCGGGTCGCCGATCGCACCGGGGTCGAATCCGGCGCCTTCGTCGGAGATCCTGATCTCCAATTGGTGATCGTGGAGCTGAAACGTCGCGTTCACTTTCTTCCGCACATCGAGCTTGTTGCCGTGTTTGATGGCGTTTGCGACCGCCTCGCGAACCGCCATTCCGATCCAGTGGGTCCCGTCCTCGTCCAGTCCCGCATTCTCACAGAGATGTTCGGCGATCACTTGGACAAGCTCGATGTTTTCAAATCGGCTGCTGATGGTGATCTCGACTCGCTCTCCGTTCCCGTTCCCTTGCATGAAACAGGGCGGCATTCTAAGTGACTGGCGTTCGGCGCTGCAAGGCGGAATGATGAATGCCGTAGGCTCGTTCGCATGCGCATGTTACGGCGTTTGAGCGTCTTGGCAGCGGCGGTTTTTCTCGCCGGCAGCGCTGTGGCGTCGCCGCTCGACCGCGAAATGCGCGAGGTCGAACATCTCCGCGGCCTCACATTTCTTCACGGTGTCGCGCAGCGGACGATCGACCGCACCGAGCTGCGTCCGCTGATTCGCGAACAGCTCGCGAAATCGATTCCGTACTCGATCGAAGACTATGTTCGAGTGCTGAAGGCGCTGCAATTGATCGATGCATCGACCCCGGATGTCGTAAATCGAATGTTCGAGTTGTACGACTCACAGGTTCTGGCGTTTTACGACCCGACCACCCACACGTACTTCGCAATCCGCCAGCTTCCGAAGGCGCTCGCCGGAATTTCAGATTCGTCCGCGCTGCGCGAATCGGTCGTGATCCACGAGCTGACCCACGCGCTTCAGGATCAGCGCTTCGGCGCCACGGCACGCGATCGTGCGCTCCAGCACGACACTGACGGCGAGCTCGCGTATCACGCGCTGCTCGAAGGCGAAGCGACTCTCGTGATGATGGATTATCTGCTGCAGAAGGCCGGGCAGTCTTTTGAGGACGCTGTAAAAAGCGATCTCCTGACCGCCATGAACGCCGCGACCGCCGATCAATCGATCGCACCGGATGCACCTCGCTATTTCGTCGAATCGTTGAAGTTTCCGTATATCGAAGGCCTGAGGCTCGTCGTACAGGCCTATCGGCGCGGCGGATGGAAAGAAATCGATCGACTGCATGCGAATCCGCCGCGAACCACGCGCGAGGTTCTTCATTCTGACGAATACTTCGCACGACTCGACCGCGCCGAGAAAGGCGCGCCGCCCTTTGCGCCGCCGCGTTCGAAAGACATCCTCACGATCGAGCGCCTCGGTGAGTTTCATTGGCGCTACCTGGTTGGTGATCACGCAGAAGGATGGGTCGACGATCGCGTCACCGTCGCGCGGGATGGCAACGTCACCGCGGAAACAACCTGGGAGACGCCGGCGAAGGCGGCCGCGTTTCGCGACGCATACGTCACGTTTTTGCGAGGTCGCGGTCTCGATCCGCACGTGTCGTCGGATGGCTCCGCCGTGACAGTTGCCTACCGCCAATGAATGTCGACTACGAGAATCTCGAGCGAGATCTGAGCACAGGAATGTTCCGCGAGATGCTGAAAGAAGAGTTGATTGGGGGCTTCCGGCAGATTCAGACGGCTGGCGAGCGGCTTCCGCTCGCGTCGCATTACGCATCGCAAATCGCCGAGATCGTGAGCCGCGGAGCAAGCGGTCCTCTGCGGCCTGAGGTGGCATTCGAGCTCTATCAGGAAATCCTTGATGCCGTCGAGAGCGCCCGTGCGACGGTGCTGGGGGAAGAGCGCGCGCAGTAAGATGCGCCTGTGAAGCGGAAGATCAAGTCCTATCCGCCGCTGTCGTCGTTCGCGACGACAGGTGGTTGAGCCTGCAAGCTGGGTCAGGATGACCTACACGCGGTCCTGGCGAAACTCCCTTCCGATGAAGGGCTGGAGGATCTTCTCGTCGGTCATCGCACCAGCGATGACGCCGCGGTGCTTCGAATCAGCGGCGATCAGGCAATCGCGCAGACAGTCGACTTCTTCACGCCAATCGTTGACGACCCGTACCTTTTCGGTGCGATCGCGGCCGCCAACTCTGTCTCCGACATCTACGCCATGGGGGCCACCCCAATCCTCGGTCTCGCCATTGCGGCGTTTCCAACGGACGTTTTGCCACTCGAAGTGCTCGAGGAGATTCTTCGCGGAGGCGCAGAGAAGGCGCGAGAAGCGGGATTTCCCGTCGCCGGCGGTCACACGATCATCGATGATGTTCCGAAGTACGGTCTCGTGGTCACCGGTGTGGTCGGTGTGGACAAGATCGTGCGCAACTCGACCGCGAAACCGGGCGACACGTTGATGCTCACGAAGCCGATTGGCAATGGCATTCTCGTGAGCGCGTATCGCGCACTGAGCCAAAAGCGGTTTCGTCGCAACGGCCCGCCCGATTTGACCGAGGCGACGCGGTGGATGACGTTGCTCAATCGCGATGCCGCGAAGGTCATGTCCGATGTCGGCGTTAACGCGGCGACGGACATCACCGGCTACGGTCTGATTGGGCATCTGCTCGAAGTGTGCGTCGGCTCGAAAGTCGGCGCGGAGATTCACGTGGGCAACGTCCCCGTGCTCGCCGGGGCACGCGAATCTCTCGCGCGCGGCTTCCGTCCTGCCGGCACCGTGAGGAATGCCGAGGCGTTTCGACGGCGGATAGATGTGCGCGTGGATGAATCCGAATACACATTGATGTGTGATGCGCAAACGAGCGGCGGGCTGCTCATCTCGGTCCCGCCGGAGAGAGTGGCCGCGTTTGAGCAGCGGTTCCGCGACGGCGGCCTGTTCTATGCAAACATCGGGATCGTGACGGACCGAAGCGGAGCTGTCACTCTGGTCCAGTAGGAGATGACCCATGCCGTATTGCCCAACGTGTAATCAGCAGTTCACTGACGTGAGTGAGTGTCCGAATTGCAAAACGAAACTGGTCGACGAGCTGCCGTTTCAGACGCGGCGCTCGGATGACGGAACGACATGGGTGGAGATCGCCAGCACCGCAAATTCCGACGAGGCGCAACTGATCCAGGGGTTTCTCGAAGCGGAAGACATCGACGCGCAGATCGAGCATGCCGAGACGAGCATGTTCCCGACCACCTTCGGAAAACTCGGCGACGTTCGCGTCTTTGTTCCCGTCGAGGATGAGAAGCGCGCGCTCGAGTTGATGAAACAGCGCGAGCGAGAGTGGGAAAATCTCGAGGATGATGACGACACGCTGGTCACTGATGAAGGCGTGGCCGAAGTCGACGAGAACGCTGAGCCGGAATGACTGAGCAACCGCCCGAACCGCCCCGCGAGCGGCACGTTCCTGAAGAGCCGGGCCTTCCGAGCTGGGTGCCGACTGCAATCGGGATCGTGCTCGTGATCATGGCTGCGCTGGCGGTGTACACCGGTCTTCGCTATCGCAATCCGACGCTCGCCAACGGAATCATCAAGACGCGCCGGCCGCCGCGCGCCATGACCGGCGGCGGCCCGCCGGGCGAGCCGGAGCCCGGCGCATCACTGGTATTTCCTGAAAATTCGCCCACCGCGGAAACAGCGACCGTCATTGGAGCGATTGCCGCACGAAGAGGATTGATCACAAACGTGCTGCCGGATGACGCGATGGTGTATGTGAACGGCGTACTCATCGGACAGGCGAAGCAATTCAACACGATCGACGAGGTCTACGACTTTCCGGCGCCCGGCGCGTATACGATCCGTCTCGTTGCGCCCGGCTACAAAGAGGCGCAGTACGTAGTCACTGCAAGCGACAACGCGCAGCAGGAGATCGCGCGAATCGACGTGAAATTGCAGCGCGCGCCGTAGGTGTAGCGGCGGGCTTTAGCCCGCCGTCGGCGGCCTGAAGGCCGCCGCTACACACTAATGCGCGGCGTGCTGCTCCTGATGCGCCTTCTTCGACTCGGCGATGATCTTTTCCTGCAAGTTGCGCGGCACTTCTTCGTAATGCGAGAACTCCATGTGGAAGCTGCCGCGGCCCTGCGTGATCGAGCGTAGCGTCGAGCCGTACGTGAGCATCTCTGCGAGCGGAACGCGCGCGTGCAGCGTCTGCACGTCCTCTTCCGCGTCGACGCCTTCCATCCGACCGCGCCGTGAATTGAGATCGCCCATCAGATCGCCGACGTA
>QHVY01000438.1 GCA_003223695.1 Acidobacteriota bacterium | reverse complement strand
CGCGATGAAAACGCATGAGTGTGCTCCACAGCTCGTCAGCCACACCGGACTCAATCCTCCCTCGGATCTCGCTGTGAGGCAAGCTCACGGTTGTCACGCGGCCGCCTTCGCGGCGGAAGCTCCTCATCGGAGGCGTAGTACGTGAGATATGCCTGATTGTCCTCGTCGCTGCCGCCGCCGATCACATCGAGGTGCGGATGGTGTCCGGGATCAGCGCGATGTGCGCGCCGAGTTGCTCGCTGAGCCAAGTGTAGAGCTCGCGATCACTGAGGTGATCGCCGAACTCGACGACGACACTGAGAGACGCGAGGTGATCGAGAAGCGTGCGGAGTTCAGTCGACATGTCGGTCGGATTCTCCGGCGGCGTATAACCGTCTTCCGCGAGCTACTCCCGCAATGTTCTGATCTCCACCTTGCGCTGGAAGAGCGCGTCCATCTCCTCCTCGAGAGCTTCCATGCGTTCTCGTACGCTCATCTTCACCTCCGCGTCCGAGGATCCCTCGGAAACCGCGAGGCGGCAAATTTTCTACCCCGCGTGGACGTTTAGCGCGCGGTGATCTCCTTCTCCGACGTCAGCAAGCAGCACGGCAAGCAGGTGCTCTTCGTCGACGCCTCCTTCCAGCTCAACCCCGGCGAGAAGGTCGGCCTGGTCGGGCCGAACGGCTCCGGCAAGACGACGCTCTTCCGCATGATCGTCGGCGAGGAATCGGCCGAGGAGGGGACGATCTCCGTGCCGAGGAAGATATCGATCGGGTATTTCCGCCAGGATGTCGAGGAGATGTCGGGCCGTTCGGTCCTCGATGAATCGATCGCTGGCAGCGGATGGAAGCGCTCGAGCGTTACGGGCACGTCCAGGAGGAGTACCAGCACCTCGGCGGATACGAGGTCGAGGCGCGCGCGCGCGAAGTCCTGCACGGACTCGGATTCGAGGACGCGGTGATCGACGGCGATGTCGGCGCGCTCTCCGGCGGCTGGAAAATGCGCGTCGCCATCGCGAAAATCCTCCTCGGCAAATTCGATGTGCTGCTGCTCGACGAGCCGACCAATCATCTCGACATCGAGAGCATCGTCTGGCTCGAGCGCTTTCTGAAGAGCGTGCCTTCGACCATCTTCATGACCTCGCACGATCGCGACTTCATGAACCGCATCGTCACGCGGATCGTCGAGATCGACGCGGGCGAGATCATCACGTACACCGGCAATTACGATTTCTACGTTCGCGAGCGCGAGGTGCGCGAAGCGAATCAGGAAGCGGCGTACGCACGGCAGCAGGCGAAGCTGGCGAAGGAGCAGCGCTTCATTGATCGCTTCTCGGCGCATGCGGCTAAGGCGGCGCAGGTGCAGAGCCGCGTGAAGGCGCTGGAGAAGATCGAGAAGATCGAGCCGCCGAGGAAGCGCAAGGTCGTGAACTTCGACTTTCGGAATCCGCCGCGATCGGGCGATGACGTCGCGATGCTGGAGCACGTCGATAAGCGATTCGGATCGAAAGTCATCTACGACGATTTCAATTTTCACGTGCGTCGTCGCGAGCGGTGGTGCGTGATGGGAAAAAACGGCGCGGGAAAATCGACGCTGCTCAAGATGGTCGTCGGCGCCCTCCCGCCCGACGACGGCACCGTGCGCCTCGGCGCTGCGCTGAAGCTCGGATACTTCTCGCAGCAGTCGCTCGACCTGCTCGACCGCGATCTCACGGTGTGGGAGCAGATGCAGAGGGACTTTCCGCTGGAATCGATCGGAGCGTTGCGAAATTTGCTGGGTGCCTTCCAATTCTCAGGCGACGATCCCGACAAGAAAATCCGATCGCTCTCTGGCGGCGAAAAATCGCGTTTGATCATGGCGCGCATGCTTCTCGAGCCGCCGAACTTCCTGGTGCTCGACGAGCCGACGAACCATCTCGACCTCGCGACAAAAGAAATGCTGGTCGAGGCGTTGAAGGACTTCGAAGGAACGATGCTGTTCGTCTCCCACGACCGAACATTCCTGCGCGGCCTGGCCAATCGCGTCCTCGAGCTGGCGGGCGAAGAGCACGATCGCCCGATGACATTCGGCGGCTCGTACGTTGAGTACGTTGAGCGAACCGGCCGCGAAGCGCCCGGCGTTCACGCGTAGTCAAAGCTCCTTTCCTCGTCGCCTGACCACGCAGGCCTTCGCCCGCAGATCTTGAAGGATCCAAAATCCTTGAACCATGGCCCATCTGGTGCTTCCGGATCAGACTCTCTCCAAAGCTTGAGCTGGTAAAGGTCATCGAACAGGTGGTCGCGAAGCGCCCGTGGCAGAGCCGTCCACTGGATCTTGCTGACGGACACGTATTGGAACGTTTCGGGCCGCAGCCGCTAACGTCATCCTGAGCCGCCCATTCGACTCGCGCCTGCGGCGCTCGCTCAGGGCAGGCTCCGACGGCGAAGGATCTCAAAACACGACCATCGGTGTTGAGATCCTTCGCTCCGCTCAGGATGACGCTTTTCTACGGCAGCGACGCTTCGGCACTATTCACCGAACGTCATTCGGGCCAGTTCTTCTTTGAGGCGCTTTTGTTCGGCGGTGTTCGATGAATTCGCCAACCGTTCGGCAAGCTCGAAGAAAGCTTGTTTCTCGCGGTCTCGCGCTTCGAGGCCGGTCTTGATCAGATCGATGATCACGCGGTTGGCGCTCGTCCGTTCGTGCTTTGCGAGAGTCTTGACTCGACGGGCGATACCCGACGGCAGGCTGATACTCTGTCGAACAACTTTTTCGGCCACTCGGTTCATTGTACACCAGAATGCACCACTAAGCACCACTCCTACACTCGCGGCACGCCGACCTTATCGAGCTCCGCGTTCAGTGCGTCATCGGCGTCGTGTCGGATCTCGGAAGTGCTGGCCCACGCAAGGTGTGCTGCTTCTTCATCGGT
>QHVY01000437.1 GCA_003223695.1 Acidobacteriota bacterium | reverse complement strand
GGTCGACCGGATAGTTTGCCGCATCGATCGCGAGGTCGAATCGTGGCGAGGGTCCGCTGCTCGGAAATTCGATCGTGCCAGTGAGCGTCAGCCGCCCGCCGCCTTCGCGAAAGGTTGCGCGATCAAATTTCAAAGTGTCGTGAACTCCGTCGTAATGCAGATCGATGTCGGCATCGCCGACGAGCACATTGTTGTACTTCGTAGCCGTTCCGACGATGTGCGCAACGACTTCGGGCGCTTTCATGCGACCGGTCACACTGCCGCTGATGTCGCCCGCCCCGCCCAGCCCGAGCAGCGCGTAAGTTTTCTTGCCGGCGGAGTGGGCGAAGTTGTAGCCGATGCGATCGAGCTCCGAGAAATCGTCGCTGTGAATCTTCACCAGCAAATCGGTCGACACGTCGGAGATACGAAGCTTGCCCGTGAACGAGACTTTCGATTTGTCGGTTTCGAGGTCGGCACGGCGGAATGTGACGATGCCATTGTCGAGCGCGAAGTCGGTCGACCCGCCGAGCGGAATCGGATATTTCGCATTCGAGAACGCCGTCGCATTTTTCGACAGCGTTGCCATGCCTTCGCCGCCGCCTGCGAGAAGCTTGTCTTTGTTCCAGTGATAGGCGAGCCGCCCAGTTGCGCCTCCGCGCAAACCGGTGTCGCGAATTCCCCAGTCGGCAAAAAGCTTTTCGGCCGATACGCCGTTGAATCTGAGGTCGACCGACATCGGATACGGCTCGGAATACTTGGGCAGAACGTAATGCGCAGCGAGTGTTCCTCCGCCGTACTGCCCGCGCTCGACATCGACGATCGCGCGATCGCCGGTCACGTTCAACTTGCCGCGCGCATTTGTCAGCTCGTACACATCGGCGGCAATCTTCGGCGAGAGCCAGCCGCCGGTGAGCGTAAATGTCCCCGCTTTCCCGCGCAGCATCGCGTCCATCTCGACATTTCCTGCGAGTGGCCGCTGTACGCGAAAAATCTGGCGAACGCGATTGAGTCCCGTGAGCGATGTGAGGTGCAGGTTGTAAGCGCCTTCGGTCAAAGGATCGAGACGGCCATTGATGAACATGCGCAGATCGGGACCACCGTCGAGCGCCACTGATTGCAGCTCGAGCACACCCGGCGTGTAGCGAAACTGCGCGCGCATGTTCATGTCGAACGGCACGTAATCCTGAATACGAACGCGAAGAAGCGGACTGCTGCCGGTGCCGGCGTAGAGGTCTTCCTTCGATGTGACATTCACGACTGCAGCAAGATGATTCGCATCCGCAGCAAGGTTGTGACGGCGATCGGTGAAATCAAAGCCGCCGTTCTCAATGAACAGCTTGTGAATATCGAGGTGGTAAATTTCGTAGCGCGTCTTCGGGCCGGCATTCCAGTGCGGGAAGTTGTGCACCAACTTTGAGCCGGCAGGATAGATCTCGAAAAACATCTGCGGCTCACTGACGTCGACGCGATCGACCGAGACTCGCCGTCCCCAGAATGAATTGACGCCGCCGGCAATCGTGACCTGCTTCACGGTCGCGAAATAGGGGTGAACGCCTCCCGGAGCGTTGGCGATCCGCAGATCGTTGAGAACGACTTTCGACAGATGCGCGCGATCGATCACCACGCTGCCGATCGTCACCTTGCGTCCCAGACGCGATTCAAGCGTCGACGTGACTTTCAGCGCAACCAGTCCGGCGAAGCTCGATGTGCCGAGGTACCACCACCCGCCGCCGATGATGAGGATGAGAAGCGCGAAAAAAAGGATCGTGCCGCCGAAGAGCCAGCGAAGGCAGCCCCACATCGGGCCCTGCCTCTGCCTCTCCCTCGCCGACCGGTGACCTTGCCCCTCGGCCGTACTACGAGCCAAAAGATAGAGATCGCGTAAGTTATTGCCGGTCGGGACCATGGTCAAGGCCTTGCCGATCGACGCCGCCACTTCGAATGAGTTGGACCGGGCAAGCTCACGCTGCGCGGCGGCCCGATTGAATTGCACGGGAAGCGTGAGCGCAAATCCGGCGACGCCCGTGCTGCCATCGACTCCATCCGAGCTGGCGAAGAGGGCCTGCATCGGTTCTGTCGCGGCGAGCGCAACACGCACCGCGAGCT
>QHVY01000158.1 GCA_003223695.1 Acidobacteriota bacterium | reverse complement strand
ATTTCCTCGCATACGGTGACGATTCGATCGACACGTCGCGTGCGGAACTTCGCGCGATTCCAAACGTCGAGCGGAAACGAAACGCCGCGATTGACGATGAAAGCGCCGACCGGTCTGCGCCACGTCGCCGCGAGCGCGAGCGCATGTGCGACGCCTTTGTGCACGTGAATGACATCAGGTCTTTTCTCGCGAATCAGCCGCCGCAGTTGACGAATGCTTACGAGGTCGAAGTGATGTCGCAACGGTAGCCCGGCGAATGCGACGCCGGCGTCTTCGCAGCGTTTCTGCATAATCGCGTCCGGCCGGCTGATCACCGTCACGTCGTGCCCCCGCTCGCGTAGTCCCGTAGCGGCCTGGAACATCTGGTGCACCGAGCCGGTGTTGAACTGATTGAATTCGAGGACCTGAAAAATGCGCAAGCGCGTTGTCGGTTGTCGGTTATCGGTTGTCAGAAGCAGCGGATTCTAGCCAATGACAACCGACAACCGGCAACTGACAACACAAATCGTCGCAGCCGTCGTCGCCGCGATCATTAGCCTGAGTTGCACTACGGACGCAACTCGGCGCGGTTATCTGCGCACCATCGCCGGGGCCTACGGCGCGCCGCCACG
Organism: Acidobacteriota bacterium; assembly: GCA_003223695.1. Classification (GTDB taxonomy): domain Bacteria; phylum Acidobacteriota; class Thermoanaerobaculia; order Gp7-AA8; family Gp7-AA8; genus Gp7-AA10. The sequence goes on along the minus strand of QHVY01000158.1, from coordinate 7,033 downwards.
GCCGGTGATCATCGTCCCTGGATTCGGCGTCACGCGTCTGTACGATCCCGTCACGCACCAGTACGTCTGGGGCACTCCGCGGGCGACGGTACACACAAAATATCCAGTCGATCTCGATCTACCCCAGTCGGGCCACGATCGGCTCGTGCCTCAGGGCTACGCCGGCTCGCGCGGTCCGGTCAACATCGGCTGGCAGTTGATGGAAGGGCTGCGGAAGTTTGGACGCTACACGCCGGACAAGAACGTTTTCCCGTTCTACTACGACTGGCGGCTCAGCGCGCGGGAAAACGCGCAAAAGCTCAACCAGTTGGTTGAACGTTTGCGCGATGACGGCAAGGTCGACATCGTCACGCACTCCGCCGGAGCGATCGTCGCGCTGACATACGTGAAGCTCGGCGGCGGTGTGTCAAAAGTCGATCATCTGATCCTGATCGCACCGACGCAGCGCGGCGTCACCGATGCCTTTCGCGTTCTTGTTCGGCCCGAGCGCTTCCTGCGCCGCGTGTTTACCTCGGAGATGGTGGCAACGTGGCCATTTGTTTTCGAGCTGCTGCCTGAAGAAGGCCGATTTCTCGTCGATGAAAAGGGCCGCGCGATCGATCGCGACCTCTGGACACCGGAAGGGTGGCAAGGCATTCAGCGAGTTTCTTCGCAACGACTCGCCAACGCCCGAAAGCTGCGCGATGAGCTACGCACCACACCAATGCCGCCGCAGGTCCACGTTTCGATCATCGCCGGCGACTGTGTGGCCACCGCTCATCGAGTCCTGATGCGCAGTTCTGGCAAGTTCGTTTTCTATCCGGGCGAGCTGCTGCCAACTGAGCGCGATCTCGAGGGGATCCTCTTTGAGTCCGGCGACGGCACCGTGCCGATCACCAGCGCGACGGCAGGCGACACCGCGATGATCGTGTGCGACGGTCATCAGGGCATCGCTGAAGATCCGACCGTCCATCGGGCGATCATCCGCACACTCCGCGAGCCGTGATACGATCGCAAGTCGCGCAGATTGAGACGCTTCCGCAGATCAATGGAGATCGCGTTTTGGCGAAGGAAAAAAGCCCTCAGAAAGAACAGATCAAAGTCACAGACAAGCGGATTTTCACGCCCGAGGGGGACATCCGCGAAGAGTTTCGAAAGGACATCAAGCCGTCGGAGCCTTCGTTCACGAAACCCGCCGCCCCCCCGCCGCCGCCCGTCCAGGAAGCTCCGAAGCCGCAGCAGGAAGAGCGGCGCGCACGTACGGAAGGGCCTCCACCGGGAGGCGACAGGCGGCGAACACTCGCTGACAAGGCGCAAAATCCCGGAACCGGGTTTACCGATTTTGTCGAGCCGCTCATCGCGCAGGCCTACATGTCTCTCGGCATGCTGCGCAATCCGTATCAGCCCAAACCGACGGTCGACGCCGGCGCTGCCCGGCAGATGATCGAGATTCTCACGATGCTGCAGGAGAAGACCGCCGGGAACCTGACGCCGGAAGAGGAAGACTTTCTGACCACACATCTGGGAGAATTGAAGCTCGCATTCGTCCAACGGACCAAAAGCCTTTAGATGAAACGCCGGCTTCTCCTTTTCGTCCTCGCGTGGCTGTGCCTGGGGTCAGTGTGGGCACGCGCGGAGCAGACCGCGCCGCGCGACGTTTGGCCGCAGGCCACCAGCGCGATCGACAACGGCGATGTCGATAGTGCCACGCGCAAAGCCAACGAGCTCACCGACCTCGGCAAATCGTACGGAATCAAGAATTTTCCGCTGTATGCCGAGTCGGCGGCATCGCTCGCGAGCCAGGCGATGAAGCGCGGCAACCGGCCCGCTGCGGACTGGGGAAACAAAATCGCCGATCAGCTCGATGGCAATGATCCCGCGGTCGCCTTCACCAAAGCCGATGCGGCGACCGAACAAAAGAATTGGGCCAAGGCCATCCCGGCCGCGGTGGGCGGATTCGCGAACATCGTCAAGAAATATCGCGCTCGGTTGCTGAGCCGCTCCGATATGGCCATCGTCATCATCGCGGCAATCGCATTGACGGCGATCATCTTCGCAATCGCGCTGTTCGTGCGGTACGGGCGAGCAATGGCGCACGATTTCCGCGAGACCCTGAGCGGTTGGACGCGCGGCGGCGCCGTGACCGTGCTCGCGTTTGCGCTTCTTTTTCTGCCGCTCTTTGTCTGGCTGGGCCCGATGTGGCTTCTCTTCTATTGGTTCGTGATCTTTTTCGGCTACGCCGGCGGCGTCGAACGTGCCCTCATCATCGTGCTTGCGTTGGTCATTGCCGCCGCACCAATTTTTCTCGATCTGAATGCGCACTGGATCGCCGGCGTTGACGGTCCGATCGTGTTGTCTGCAATCGCCGGTCAGGAGCAAAGCTATTATCCTGAGGCGCTGCATCGTCTCGAAGATGTTGTGAAGATCGTGCCGAACAACGCGACGCTTCACTTGCTCATGGGAAACCTGCTGCTTCAGGAAGGAAACGATCAGCAAGCGGCATCGCATTACAACCAGTCCGTGCAGATCCTCGATTCTGCTGGTGCACACGTGAATATCGGCAATCTCTACTTCCTGGACAACAATTGGGGAGCAGCGATCAACGAGTACCAGCGGGCAGAGCAGCTCGATCCGCATCTGGCGATCGCGTTTTACAACCATTCGATCGTCAGCGGCGAGACATACAAATTCGACGAACAGGCGCAGCGGCTCGATCAGGCAAAGAAAATCGATCGCAATTCGATCGAGCGGATCATGTCCAATCCGCCGCCGCAGAAGATCGTGATGTACCGGCCGCCGATTTCAGACGCGTGGGATGTCTCGTCTGGTATCGCGAAGAGCGGTGCCGCTCGCGCCCTTTTCGGCAACTACTCCTCGTTCGATCCGATCCTCAGCGCGCGGAATCCGATCACGCTCGGTGGAGCGCTGGCGGCAGTTTTCGCCCCGCTGATTTTTCTCAAACGGCGGCGTCACGGCTTCGCCGGATCGTGCATCAAATGCGGGCGCACGTTCTGCCCGCGCTGCAAATCAGGACGCGAGAGCTCGACGTACTGCACACAATGCATTCACATTTACCTCAAGCGCGATGGCGTCTCCGTGGCCACAAAACGAACGAAACTCGAGGAGGTCGGCCAGCATCAGAGCGGCATGCTGCGTCGGAATCGGATGATCGCCACGATCCTTCCCGGATCGGCTCAATTGCTCGAAGGGCGGACGCTCATCGGCGCTCTCGGCCTGTTCATCTTTTTCTTCGCCGTGTGCCTGGCGCTTCTCGTCGGCCGGCTCGCACCTGTACTCGCGCCGGGGGAATTGGCGAAAATGATCGTACGCGTCCTGGCAATCCTCCTCGCTGTAGTCACCTGGCTCGTCATGACGGTCCCGGTGTACCGTCGGAGGGCGGCGCTGTAGCGTATGGCTCTTGAAGGAACTCTTCGAGATTTCAGTCTCGCCGACATCTTTCAGTTGATCGGCCTGCAGCGGAAGACCGGGGTCCTCACGCTTCGCGGCAAAGACGACAACGTCACGGTGACGTTCCTCGACGGCAAAGTGGTCGGCGCCGATTCCGCGAGCCACCGTCTGGAAACGCGGCTAGGTCACGTACTGATCAAGAGTGGCATGCTGACGCAGGAGCAGCTCGCGCGCGCCCTCGAGATCCAGAAAGAGACGCTGCAACGCCTCGGATTCATCCTCACGCACTACCAAATCATCTCCAACGACTCGCTGAAGCAGGCGCTGCAGCTCCAGATTCTGCAGATCGTCTACCGGCTCTTCCGTTGGAAAGACGGCGACTATCACTTCTCGCAGGAAACAACGATCGAGTACGACCGCGATAACGTCGTGCCGATCAGCGCCGAGTCGATCCTGATGGAAGGCGCGCGGATGATCGACGAATGGCCGATCATCGAGAAGCGCATCCGCTCCTCGAACATGGTCTTTCGCAAGAAAGGCAGCGGAGCCGATATCGTCGTTGTCGGTGGCGAGGACGTGGATGAAGTCGACTTCGACGCCGCTGCTCCGCAGTCCAAACGGAAGAAAACTGCAGGCGGTACCGAACGAATCCGCATCTCCGAAGAAGAGAAGCAGGTTTTCGACCTTCTCGACGGCAAGCGCACCGTCTCAGACATCATCGAGATGAGCCGGCTGTCGGAGTTCGACACCAATAAGGCTCTCTACGAGCTGCTCACGCGCGATCTCATCGAAGAGATCCGCACCGCTGCACCCACGCCATCGGCAGAGACGCAGGCGCCCGTCGATGAGCTGGAGGTCGCGGAGACGCCGGTACCGCTGCCGCTCGTTCTGTTTCTCGCAGTGCTGGCGATCGCATCGATCGTCACATCGTTCAAGAATCCACTCAATTGGATGCATCCGATCGGAGCGGCGCGCGCGTCGGCGCCTGTGGAGACGGTGAAAGCCATCTCGATCGAGCGTATCCACTCGCTTGGCGAAGCGATCGAGAAATACCATCTGGTCAACGGTCATCTTCCGCCTCGTCTGCAGGATCTGGCGCCGTTTTACATTTCGCCCTCGCTGCTGAACGATCCGTGGGGCAACCCCTACAAGTATCTGCAGCAGCCGTCGCGCTATCTCGTGATCGGATTCACGCCGGACGGCAAGGCCGACACCGACCTTTTCCTCTCACGCGCTGTCGACACGGGGGCGACCGCCAGCGGGCCGACGAAACAGGAGCGCGGCGGGATCACACTGATTGATTAGTGTGCGGGCCGGCTTTAGCCGCCCGACCGGCTGAAGCCGGTCCTCACACAGATGCGCAGCTTCTCGGTTGCGATCGCGAAGTGTACTGGCGTCGTGGTTAGCGGCTCGCCGTCCGCATAGACGTCCATCGGTACCTCTGATTCGACGCGAAACTCGGCCGCGCGCCGCATCTCCACAAACGATTTTCGAACATGCGTGCCGTTGTACGCGCGCGGCAACGTTGTCAAAAGTTGCAATCGCGATGTGCGATGGATGATGCACGCGTCGAGGAGGCCGTCATCGAGCGAAGCGTCCGGCGTGATTTTGATGCCGCCGCCGTACTGCGGTGAATTTCCGAAGACGACAAACATGATTTCTTCGTCGCGCCCGTCGATGCATACGCGTCGTGGCGTGAAATTCGGAAGCACTCGTAAAATCGCGTACAAGTACACCGCGGATCCATGAATGTGCTTGACTCGCTCATTCGCGAAGCGGGCCACCTCGGAGTCGAATCCCAGGCCGGCGACGCCGGCGTAGGGGAGGTTGTTGGCGGTGGCAATGTCGACCTCGCGCACTCTCCCCTGCACCGCCACTTCGCACGCGCCCTTCGCATCGCGCGGAATTCCGTTCACGCGCGCGAAGTCGTCACCCGAGCCGAGCGGAATCAGCGCCAGCGTTCCGCAGCTCAGGTCGAAACGGCGCAGCGCTCGATTGAGGGTCCCATCTCCGCCGCAAACCACCACACGATCGAAGCCGCCACGCGAACTCTCGGCCGCTTCGCGCGTCAAATCTTCCGGACTGAGGCTCGCGTATGTCTCAACATCGGCACCCAGATTGCGGAGATGCCGCTCCACATCGCGGATATGGCTCTTGGCGCGGCCACGTCCCGCGGCAGGGTTGTAAATGACTCTCAGACGCACGGATGTGCCAAGTGTATCGTGACGCCATGAAGCACCTTCGAATCGCACTCCTCGTATTTCTGGCATGCAAGCCGGTGGCGGAATCGCAGACCGTGCAGCCGCGTCAGGCCGGCGCGCAGATTCCCGCGAGTGTCAGCGTTGCGAGGCGAACACCGATTGTCGTCGTCGCGCACAACGTCCTGCCATCCGTGGTGAACATTCAAACGGAAGGTACGATCCGCCGGCGTGAGATTGATCCATTTTTTGATCCGTTCGGAATCTTCGGCGGCGGCAATCAGAGCTACACATCACTCGGATCGGGATTCGTCTGGTCGAGCGACGGCATCGTGGTCACGAACAATCACGTTGTCGAAGGCGCATCGCGCATCAGCGTCATCTTCAGCGACGGAACGGATGTTCGCGCCCGGCTGATCGGGGTGGATCCCGATAGCGATCTCGCGGTGCTTCGCGTCGATACGAAGACTCTCGCCGCGGCTCCGATCGGAACGTCCTCCGATTTGATGATCGGCGAAACGGTCGTGGCGGTGGGAAATCCGTACGGCCTGAGCGGCACTGTGACCACCGGCGTCGTTTCTGCCCTCGGCCGTTCGGTGCCGTCCAAAGAACAGGGCCGCACATTCACGGACTTCATCCAGACCGATGCGTCGATCAATCCCGGCAATTCCGGCGGTCCGCTGCTGAACATCGAAGGCAAAGTCGTCGGCATCAACACCGCCATCCTCGGCAACGCGCAAGGAATCGGCTTCGCGATTCCCGTCGATCGCGCGAAGAAAGTGATTCAGGATCTTTTGCGCTACGGGCAGGTCCACAGCTCCTGGATCGGCGCTGTGACGGCGACCATCACGCCGGAAGAGGCGAGGCGCGTCGGTATTCGCGCGACGCGCGGTGCGCTCGTTTCACGGATCTTCGGCGGATCGCCGGCGCAATCCGCCGGGCTGCGTCCGGGTGACGTGATCACCGCAGTTGGAGGAAAGCCGGTCGATTCGCGAGAAGCATTCTCGACCTACACCGCGACGATTCCGAGCGGCGAGGCGGTGCCATTGACGGTCGTTCGCGAGGGCACTCCGCGAACGATCAACATCCGTCCCGTCGATCCGCCGCGCGATCTCGGTCTGCGCATTCTGTGGGAAATCGCGGGGATTCGCGTTGCCAACTCTCGGGGAGTGGTGATCGAGGAGGTTGCCGGCCGTTCTCGCAGCGCGAATATTGGCCTGCAACAGGGCGACCTCATCGTCGGCGTAAACGGAAACGGCGTGCGCTCGGTCGATGATCTGAATGCCGCGCTGACGAGCTCCGCGGAACGATCTTCGGTCGTCCTCGACGTGTCACGAGGACGCTTCATCTACAGCCTGACGTTTCCGATGGGGGCGTAGGGAGAGCGGGCGTCTCGCCCGCAGCGGCTGCGCGTCTCGCGCGGCGGCTCAAAGATGTCGCCGGGCGCG
>QHVY01000450.1:3801-5411 GCA_003223695.1 Acidobacteriota bacterium | reverse complement strand
GCGATAGCGTTCGTCGCGATGCATCCACGCAACAGGGAGATCGTCGCCTTTTTCGGCGGCAAGGCGGCGGCATCGCTTGCAGGCGGGCTGCAACGGCGAGTCATTAATTTCGCAACCTTCGATCACTGCAATGCGCTCATCGAGCAGAGTGGTCAGCGAGCGCAGGATGCGCGTCTTTGCCTGCCCTCGCAGACCGAGAAGGATGACGTCGTGTTTGGAGAGGATGGCGTTGTGCAGCGCCGGAATCACCGTGCGGTCGTAGCCGTGAATGCCGGGAAAGGTTCTCTCACCGCCGGCGATTTTCGCCAGCAGGTTCTCGCGCATTTCCTCTTTGATCGATCGGATTTTGTAGCCGGAGTTTCGCAGCTCGCCCAGCGTATGGATATTGGTCATGTCGTCTCGAGAGACTCGTTATCTGAATCGCGGTTGAATTCGTTCATTGCCCTGCGAAGCTCGCCGCGAGCGAAAAGAACGAGCGCATCGACAGCGCGCTCGATGCTGCGGCTCACGATCGGCAGCTCGCTCTCCTCGAAATCGTCGAGGACGTAGTCGCGCAGCCGCCCATCCTCCGCATAGTTCGCACCGCGCACGCCGAATCGTAAGCGCGGGAAGTCCTCGCTGGCAAGAGAAGCCACGATCGAGCGCATGCCGTTGTGCGTGCCTGACGAGCCGCGCTCGCGAATGCGCAACTTGCCGAGGGGCAGGTCGACTTCGTCGTAGACGATGATCAAATCCTGCAGCGATTCGGTGTAAGCGTTCGCGAGCAAGCTCACCGCGTCGCCGGAGCGATTCATGTACGTGAGCGGCTTCGCCACCACCACCGCCCCTCCGGCCACCCGCCCGCTGCCCGTCATCGCCTCTTTCTCATGCTTGCTGATCTTGATGCGGAACTTCGCTGCGAAGGCGTCGGCAATCATCCATCCGACGTTGTGGCGGCTCTTCGCGTATTCGCTCCCGGGGTTGCCCAGACCCACGATTAATTTCACGGGCGGGAGGGTAGCAAAACGGTTGTCGGTTGTCGGTTGTCAGTTGTCCCCACCCCACCCCGCCCCGATAACCGATAACCGACAACCGACAACTGCTTTGGTCAAAAACATGCATCAGTGTCTGTTATCGATGTCCACTCCGGAACGAGTCCTTGTCATCGACGACAGCATCAATGACACGCAGGTGATCCGTCGATATCTGCAACGAAAGGGCTACGCCGTGGAGACTGCAAGTTCGGGCGAGGATGGACTCGCGCTGGCGAAACGGATTCCGCCTGACGTCTTTGTCATCGACTATCGAATGCCCGGTCTGGACGGATTCGAGCTGACGCGGCGAATCAAATCCGATGCACAACTGAAAAACATCCCCGTGCTGATGTTGACCGGCGCCGATTCCGCTCGCGCTGTCGTCGACGGCCTCGGTGCCGGCGCCGATGACTTCGTGACAAAAAGCTCCGACACCGAGGTGCTGTTCGCTCGCTTGCGTGCGCTGCTGCGAGTCAAGGCTTACCAGGATCAGCTTCGCAAACTGAATCAGCAGATCACGCGCGACATGCAGATCGCCCGGCGCGTGCAGGAAGCGCTCGTCCCATCGGGAAGCTTCCGCGGACCGAAGATCGAGAT
>QHVY01000450.1:0-3793 GCA_003223695.1 Acidobacteriota bacterium | reverse complement strand
CATATCTTTTTGTGGCCGACGTTTCCGGTCACGGCTTGCCGGCGGCGATTCTCGTCTCACTGCTGAAGAGCTACATCCACACGGAAGCGGATCCGAACACTCGGCTTTCCGACCTCATGGCCCGCCTCAACGATTTTCTTTTCAGCGTCAGCCTTCCGACGCAGTACGCGACGGCGCAGCTCTTTCGCGTCGACAGTGACGGGAATCTTTGCTACTCCAACGCGGCACATCCAGGATTTCTGCTGTGCCAGCGCGGCAAAACCGTTCTCCTCGAAGACCCGAGCCCCCTCCTCGGTGCGATGCCGAGGATGGCGTACGACGAGCGGGCGTTGAGGGTCGATCCCGGCGACACGCTCTTCATTTACACCGACGGCCTCACCGACCGCCGCAGCGACTCGGGCGAGTTCTATTCGATCGATCGCGTCGCCACCCTTCTCGAGAAAACGGGCGACCGCGAGCTGAACGCGACGTACGACGCGATCTACGACGACGTCAGCGGCTTCTCGTCGACCGAGGAGTTCAAGGACGACATCGCGTTCGTCGTGACCCGCTTCCATTGAACTTGCATTTGCCCGCGACCTGTCGGATACTACGCCGGCACCTGCGTGCGGCGATCACAGGCATCCTGCCGGGCGTATCGAGATTGAATTCTCCGCCCGATCGCCGGTTTCCGGCAGCTCGAAGGTGAGCAATACGCAGGGTTTTGAGCTTTAGTAGCTTCGATGACACCAGATAACCGGCCACCGCGAAAGCGGCGCAGGCGCAGAGGACGCCCACAAGGCTCCTTCGCCGGCCAATCCATGATGCCCGATGGCTCCATGTTCATGAACGAGTCTCCAAACAACCAGAACGGCGACCCACCTTCAGCACCTGGCCCCGGACAATCTCCCGGTCAGGGTCCTGGCCCCGGTCCAGGCCAAGGCCGCCGGCGGCGACGCCGGTCGCGCCACCGCCGCCGCGGGCAGCAGATGATGCAGCAGGAGGGAACCACCGCTCCTATCGAGCTGCCGAGTGGCGAGCTGATCCCGACCGCGGGCGTTCTGTACATCAAACCGAACGGCACTGGTATCCTCGTCAAGGCCGAAAACAATTACGTTCCGCAACCTGGCGATCCGATTGTCCCCCGCTCGATGATCGACCGGCTGCACTTGCAGTCCGGTCTCCATCTCGCCGGAAGCGCGCGGCGCGCCGGAAACAATCTCGAATTTGTCGGTCTCGAGCAGGTCGAAGGGCTCTCGCTCGAGGAGTATCGCGAGTCGCGCCGTCCATTCTCGGAGCTGATCTCGATCGATCCGAATCACATGTTCAAGCTGGAGACCGAGCCCGAGCGCCTAACGACGCGCGTGCTCGATTTGCTCGCGCCGATCGGAAGGGGACAGCGCTGCCTGGTCGTCGCTCCGCCGAAAGCGGGAAAGACGACGCTGTTGAAGGACATCGCCCATGGCGTCAATCTCAATCATCCCGATGTCACCGTCATCGTGCTGCTCGTCGACGAGCGGCCCGAAGAGGTCACCGATTTCAGAAGAAGCATAGAGAAGGGCGACGTCATCGCCTCGAGCGCCGACGAGACCGCCGAGAACCACATTCTGATTTCCGAGGTGGTCCTCGAGCGCGCCCGACGTCTGGTGGAGATGAAAAAGGATGTGGTTATCCTCTGCGACTCCATCACTCGCATGTCGCGCGCGTACAACAACGAGCAGCGCGGATCGGGAAAGATTCTCTCCGGCGGCATCGACGCGCGGACGATGGAGAAGCCGCGCCGTTTCTTCGGCGCCGCACGCAATGCGGAAGATTGGGGATCGCTGACGATCATCGCCACGGCGCTGATCGACACCGGCTCGCGCATGGACGAAGTGATCTTTCAGGAGTTCAAAGGCACTGGCAACACGGAGATCGTCCTCGACCGCGGCCTTTTCGAGCGCAGGATTTTCCCGGCGATGAACATTGCCCAGTCGGGTACGCGCAAGGAAGAAAAATTGTTACCGCCGCCGATCCTCGCGAAGGTGCATACTCTTCGTCGCGCCCTCGCCGGCACAGATCCCATGAACGCAATGAAGATGTTGCTGGAACGGCTGCAGAAGTTCCCGAGTAACGAAGCGTTCTTGAAGAGTTTCAGGAGGCTCTATGTTCACTTTGAAGCGATGGGCTGTAGTGCTCGTCGCGCTGTGCACGATCTTCGCCCCGGCACTACTCGCCCAGGTGACCACCGGAAATATCTCCGGCACCGTCACGACGAGGACCGACAATGCGCCCATGCCGGGCGTGACAATCGAAGCCGTGCATCTGCCGACCGGGACGCGCTACACCGCTGTGACGAACTCGAACGGCTACTACAACATACCGAATGCTCGCGTCGGCGGGCCGTATCGCGTCACGGCGACGCTGGAGGGATTCAGGGCGACGACGGCTGAAAACGCCGACGTGCGCATTGGCGAGACGACGAACATTCCGCTGACGCTATCCATGACGGCGGTGTCCGAGGCGATTACGGTGACGGCGCAGGCGGATCCGATCATCAATCCGAATCACACTGGCTCGGAGTCGCAGGTCTCCACGACGCAGATCCAGGAGCTGCCAACCGTCAACCGCGCGCTGCAGGACTTCGCGCGTAGCAACCCATACTTTGTCGTCAATCCATCCGATCCGACGGCAACGGAGATGAACGTCGCCGGCCGCAACAACCGCTACAACAACATTCAGATCGACGGCGCAGTGAACAATGATCTGTTCGGGCTCGCCGGCACCGGCACACCCGGCGGTCAGGCGAATACGAATCCCATTTCGCTTGACGCCATCCAGCAGATTCAGCTCGTCGTCTCGCCGTATGACGTGCGGCAGGGCGGCTTCACCGGCGGCGGGGTCAATGCCGTCACGCGCTCAGGCGCGAACAAATTTGAAGGATCGATCTTCGGTACGAAGCGCAATAAGAGCTATGTCGGCAAATGGGTCAAAGGGCAGAACACCAGTGCGCCGGGCTTCGTCGATGTGAACAAGCCGTTCAACACCTTCGACCAGACCCAGTACGGCGGCCGGCTGGGCGGCCCGATTCTGCGCGACCGGCTGTTCTTCTTCGCCAGCGGCGAGCGCAATCGCCTCAATCAGCCGACGGGCACCGCGGCCGACGGCTCGGCGGCGACGAACTACGCCAACGCGACGCAGGATGCCGTCTGCGGCGGAGCTCCGGGCTGCAGCGCGGCACGGCTGGCTAGCGATCTCAAGACGAAATACAACTACGATCCGGGTACGCTCGGCGACATCACGAAGGCAAATCCGAGCAATCTGGCATTCGGACGCCTCGACTTCAATGCGACGAACTCGAACGCGCTCACGGTCCGTCACAACTACGTCGATGCCAGCAATGACATCGTCGCCGACCGCACCGCGTCACGCTTCCGCTTCCCGACCTCAATCTACAGTTTCGCGAGCAAGACCAACTCCTCGGTGGCCCAGCTCAACAGTGTTCTCGGCGCTTCGTACTACAACGAAGCGCGCGTCGGTTACCAGACGATTCGCGAGCATCGCGGCACACCCGTGATTTTCCCCAGTATCGAGATCGGCGGCGCGAACCAGAACGCGACGCTCAACGCCGGAACGGAGCGATTCTCAGGCGCCAACGCGCTCGATCAGAAGATCACCGAGCTCACCGACGACTTCACGCTGACGCGTGGCAACCATACGATCGTCCTCGGCACGCACAACGAAATCTTCAAATTCAAGAACCTTTTCCTGTCCGAGTTCTACGGCTATTACTTCTTCCCCACCGTCGCCGCATTCGAGACGGGCACACCGACTG
>QHVY01000456.1:2057-2373 GCA_003223695.1 Acidobacteriota bacterium | reverse complement strand
GAGGCGTCGCGAGACTGAACTGTTTTTCGAAAGCATCATGCGCGAGGATCGCAGTGTGCTGGATCTGCTGCGAGCCGATTACACATTCCTGAACGAGCGGCTTGCGAAGCACTATGGTATTCCCAACGTGTACGGCAGCTATTTCAGGCGCGTCACGCTTGGTGAGGGCGCCGTCCGCGGCGGCTTGCTCGGACAGGGAAGCATTCTCGCGGTAACTTCGTACGCAAATCGCACCTCACCCGTGCTTCGCGGTAAGTGGATCTTGAGTAGTGTTCTCGGCACGCCTCCACCGCCGCCACCGCCCAATGTGCCGCCT
>QHVY01000456.1:0-2005 GCA_003223695.1 Acidobacteriota bacterium | reverse complement strand
GGTTGTCATCAGCTCATGGATCCCATTGGTTTCTCACTTGAAAACTACGACGCTGTCGGGCGCTGGCGAACTCGCGACGGAAATGCCGCGATCGACGCCTCTGGCAATTTACCCGGCGGCGGTACATTCGAAGGAGCGGCAGGGCTCAAACAGGCACTGCTCAGCCGTTCAGATCTGTTCGTGCCGGCAGTTACGGAAAAACTCCTCACGTATGCGTTAGGCCGGGGAGTTGAACACTACGATGCTGCAGCGGTTCGCAAGATCGTGCGCGAAGCTCGTGAAAGTGACTACCGCTTCTCATCGGTTGTTTTGGGCATCGTCAACAGCACACCTTTTCAGATGAGGAGATCCCAATGATTATTACGAAGACATCATTGCCCCGGCGAACGTTCCTGCGCGGCATTGGCGCGACAATATCGCTCCCTTTGCTGGAGGCGATGGTCCCGGCGCTGCCCGCGATGGCGGCGGCCGCCCCATCCGGCGCGGTCCGGCGCCTAGGTTTTGTGTATATCCCGATGGGATCCAACATCTCGCAGTGGCGGCCCAAAGATGAAGGGCGAATCACCGAGCTTTCTCCCACTCTGAACGCCCTGACTCCGTTCGTGGATCGGGTGACCGTCATCACGAACCTTGAGAACAAGAACGCATACTCTCCCGGAAATCATGCGACGGCCAATGCCTGCTTTTTGAGCGCCGCCCGCGCCAAAATGACGGAGGGCAGCGACTACCAGTTAGCGACAACGGTTGACCAGATCGCAGCGAAGCAGATCGGCCGCGATACTGCACTGCCGTCGCTTGAACTCGGGACGGACTTGCTCACGACCGTTGGCAGCTGTGACAACGGCTTCGCCTGCGTCTATCAGAACTATCTTTCCTGGTCGTCGCCAACCACGCCGCTCCCTTATGAAGCCGACCCGCGCGTTGTTTTTGACCGCATGTTCGGCGACGGCGGCACAGCCGCCGACCGGCGCGGGGATTTGCGAAAGAAAGGCAGCATCCTGGACTGGGTCACCGAAGATCTGGCGCGCTTGCAGCGGCAGGTTGGACCGGCCGACCGGATCAAGGTAGATCAGTATGTGGAGTCGGTCCGTGAAGTTGAGCGGCGGATCCAAAAGGCCGAAAAGCAAACGGATGAAGTGCCGCTTCCCGACGTGGGCCGGCCTCTTGGAGCACCGGCGTTGTGGGAGGACCACGTCAAGTTGATGTTCGATCTGCAGGCGCTGGCTCTGCAGGCCGATATCACGCGTATCATCACGTTTCAGTTGGCTCGCGAAACGAGCACGCGAACGTATCCGCAAATCGGACTGCCTGAACCGCACCATCCCATCTCGCATCACTCGAATAATCCGGAGAAGCTCGCCAAGCTGGCGAAAATCAACGCCTATCATGTGTCGCTGTTCGCGTACTTCATCGACAAGCTGCACTCGACGCCGGACGGCGACGGGTCTCTGTTGGACCACACCATGTACCTTTACGGCAGCGGCATGGGCAACCCCGATGTGCACGATCATACGAATCTGCCGATCATCGTGGTGGGAGGCGGAGCCGGGTCGATCAAAGGCGGGCGGCACGTCAAGTATTCCCAGCCTGCGCCGTTGGCGAATCTGCACCTGACGCTTCTGGACAAGCTCGGGATCCACCTGGACAGCTTCGGTGACAGCACAGGAAAACTCGAAAACGTTCTGGACGTTTAAGGAGATGGTATGAATTCCGCCATGTTGCTGAAACGTGTCGTTGGGCTATCGGTATTTGCGTTGATCTGGGCTGCTACTCTGGACGCTGCGTCCGGGTTGGTCGAAGCGGTTAAGAAGAACGATGTTGCCGCGGTCCACACTCTGTTGCAGCAAGGCACGGATGTCAACATCCCCGAGCCCGATGGTATGACCGCCCTGCACTGGGCGGTTCAGGCTAACGAGACGGCGATTGTGGAACTTCTGATCCGCTCCCGCGCAAACGTGACCGCCACGACTCGGTATGGCGTGACGCCGCTTTCACTGGCGTGCAT
>QHVY01000021.1 GCA_003223695.1 Acidobacteriota bacterium | reverse complement strand
GAATCGGTGTCGGCGTTTGATACCCGGCATCGTGAATCGATTGGACAATTTTCGGGCTGAGCCCGAGGGAACGAAATGGCATGAAGAAAACCCCTTTTAGTTCGAATTAACTGCCGAACTGTCAGGGATTTCGTCGCGAGAGAACCGCGACAGCAGGCGAGCTGTCCAATAGAACCGCCTCGAGACCTCGGTTATTGCCGCCGAATGCCCATGGTGATAGCGTGCGCCGGTCCATAAATAATGACAGCGCAGCCCGGCGCCCAAACAGAGAGAGGTAGGCCATGCGTATATGTCAGTTCGGATTCATTCTGATTGTTTTTGCGGGTTTCAGTGCGTTCGCAGCACCACCGGTGTGGTGGGGGCAGTGGGGTCAGAATCAGTTGCACCAGGGATCGGTAAGTGTGACGGGGCAGACGGGCTCCCGGATCCTGGCCGACATCGTTTACGACCCCTTCGTTGACAAAGAGCAGGTCGGAGCGTACGCCGCCGGTGGCTTGCTCGTGCACTACCAGACGCCGTTGATCGACGGCAACGATGTCTTCATGGAGTTCAAGACCGGTCAGTTCACGAACATTCAGCATTGGGAAGTGCAGACCTGGGGCGAGCGCAAATACAGTTGGGTGAGAGGTCAGCTCGTCCAGCAGTGGGAGATCACGAGCGATTGGAAGCCCACGCCATTCTCGAAAGACAAGGACGGTCCAGGTTGGGAGCCGGTTTATCACGGCGTGCTGACCTCTGGCGCGCTCTACGTTCCAGGCTTCGGCGGCACGATCTGGAAAATCGACCGCAGCAGCGGTGCCGTGCTCGCAAACATCAATCCGTTTGCCAGCGTCGATCCGAATACCTACACGGTCGGGCCGCTGAGCGCGGACAAAATGGGCAATGTCTATTACAACGTCATGCAGCTCGACGGCACTGCGAAGGATCCATGGGTGGTCGATGTCCCCAATTCGTGGCTCGTGAAAGTAACGGCGAGAGATGGCGCGACAGCGGTCCCGTGGTCGACGCTCGTCCCAGGCGCGCCGGCAGCCACAGATCGCTGTTTCTGGCGCTATTCGACGACCGACCTGCCGTGGCCGGTTCTCAACGCCGACGGAACGCCCGCGCCTCCGATCAGCCTCGCGTGCGGATCGCAGCGGCCGCCGGTCAACACCGCGCCGGCGATCGGCACCGACGGCACGATTTACGACATCAGCCGCGCATCGAATGACGACTATTACGGTTATCTGATCGCGATCAACCCGGATCTAACGCCCAAGTGGGCTTCGTCGATGCGCGGTCGGTTCCATGACGGTTGCGGCACGCAGTTCCTGCCGCCGAATGGAGCGCCGGGCGGTTGCCGCGCAGGATCGCCGAGCAACGTGAGTCCTCCGGATGGAATGGCCGGGTCCGGCCGAGTCCTCGATGACTCAACCTCCGCGCCAGTCGTAGCGCAGGACGGCTCGGTCTACTACGGCGCGTATACCCGCTACAACTACGCGCAGGGTCACCTGATGCGCTGGTCGGGCACCGGGCAATATCTCGACACCGCCGCGCCATGGGGCGGATTCGAGTTCGGCTGGGACACGACGCCGGCAATCTTCTCCTACAGCGTGAGCGGAGTTTCGACCTTCGCGGTGATCACGAAGGAAAATCACTACGGTGACGTCGGCTCGTATTGCAACGACAACAAGATTTGCCCGCCCGATCGCACCGCGACCGATCCCGCTTATCCCGAGCAGTACTTCATGAGTTCCCTGACGCCCGATCTACAAATTAATTGGCGTTGGCAGAACACGAATACTCTGAGCTGTACGCGAAACCCTGACGGATCGCTGTCGTGCACGTCGGATCATCCGTTCGGTTTCGAATGGTGCGTCAATGCTCCGGCAATCGACGGAATCGGCAGCGTTTTCGCCAATAGCGAGGACGGCAATCTGTATGTCATCAATCGCAACGGACAGTTGGTGACCAACATCTTCACGAATCTGGCGATCGGAGCCGCATACACGCCGCTCTCAATCGGGCCGGACGGAAAGATCTACACGCAGAACGACGGAAAATTGTTCGTCACCGGAAATTAGCGATCGTATTCGCGATTTCCCCGATCGAAATGGGGCGCCGCAGCAGGGCGCCCCATTTGAATTCATGCAGCCATGCCGGTTCCGGCATGCTGACGATGCCGATCACCGGCACGCCGAGCTTGAACAGACCCGCTACTTCTTCGTGTTCCACTCCTCGGAGCTCGACGACGATGATGTCAGGAAAGCGCGCAGGTGACACATCGGCGGCTGTTACATAGCCGACCGCGTCGTAACCGCGCTCGATCAGCTCCGCGCGCAGCATCGCTCGCGGCCATTGTTCGGAGTCGATGATCCAGACCGTCTGCATAGTGCCCAGTGCCCAGTAGCCAGTGCCCAGTCCCCCGCACACCCACTGGAAACTGGGCACCGGGCACTGGGCACTTCGTATCACTTTCGTCACTCCCAATTTGACCGAGCAGGTCATAAAATGACCGGCCGGTCATGGCCGCTCGTCAAGTTCGCATTCGCACCACGTGGGAATCGTATAAGCGTCAGGCGATTCAGGAGGCGGTCATTCGTCTCATCTGCCGCGAAGGCTTGAAGAGCGTGACGATGGAGCGGGTGGCGCAGGAAGTGGGCATCGCTAAAGGTACGGTTTACCTGCACTACCGCGACAAACAGGAGCTGCTCGACGCGGTGAAGGAATCGGCGCTGGCGCCGATCATGAGCAAAGTCGATGAGGTCCTTCGCGGAAGCGACGCCCCGGATCGAAAGTTGCGGGCGTGTGCCGCCGAATACTTTTCGTACTTCGATGAGCATCGCGATCTCTTTCGCGTTCTCATTTATGAACGCGAAGTCACGAGGGTCAGCGGAAGCCGGTATCAGTCCGACCGCTATCGACATTTGATTCAAGAAACGGCGCGTGTCATCAACGAAGGTGTGCGCAGCGGTGTATTTCGTGATGTGGACGCGCACAACGTTGCGGCGATGTTCATCGAATCGACGTTCGCGCTCATGAATCAGCGGCTGCGAAGCGAAAAACCGGCGCCGGTGGAGATCGATGCCACTCTCATCGGCGACGTGTTCATTCACGGCTTGGAGCGAAGGAGAAAGGCGTGAGTTGTCATTCCGAGCCCTTCGGCTTCGCTCAGGGCAGGCTTCGCGAGGAAGCGGTGTGGGTGGGTGGCACGAATCTTCAGTTGCGCACCGCCCGCCCACACCGTTTCCTCGCTACGCTCGGAATGACAGTTGTTCTCGTGTCGTGCGGCACCGCTCGTGATCCTGGAACGAGTGCCGCGCCTGCGGCCGCGTGGGCGCCGCCCTCCTCCGCCGTTCCCCCGCCCATCGCCAAACAGCGACCCTCCGACCTCGGCAATCTCACAATGGCGCACGCGATCGACATCGCATTGCAGAACAATCCGGCGACGCGCATCGCCTGGCTCCAAGCTCGGCAGGCGCGAGACATCGTCGGCAGCCGCCAATCCGCGTACTACCCGGAGGTCGACATCGGCGCGTCGTACAACCGCACCCGGCAGGCGACGCAGGGTGGACGAACAATTTTCAACAGCACGACTTTCGGCCCATCGCTGACGCTCACTTATCTGCTGTTTGATTTCGGAGGACGCGCGGCGCAGGTCGAAGAAGCGCGTCAAGTATTGATTGCGGCGGACTTCACGCACAACCAGCAGATCCAAAACACGATTCTGCAGACCGAGCAGGCGTTCTTCGGCTACATGGACGCGAAGGCGCTGCTCGATGCGCAGGCCGCAACATTGAAGGAGCGCCAGACGAGCCTCGACGCCGCTCAGGAACGGCATCGCGCGGGCGTTGCCACGATTGTTGATGTGCTTCAGGAGCAGACCGCACTCTCACAAGCTCAACTGACGTACGAGTCTCTCGATCAGAACCTGCGCGTTTTCCAGGGAACGCTCGCCACGAGCCTGGGTGTTGCGGTCACGACGAAGTTCGATGTCGGAACTCTTCCCGCCGATGTTCCGATGCAGCAAGTGACCACCGCCGTTGACGCGCTCATCACCCAAGCCGAGGCGCAGCGGCCGGACTTCGCTTCCGCGCGTGCACAGATCGAGGCGGCCGGCGCACGCGTACGCGAAGCGAGGCAGGAGGGATTGCCGACGCTTGGCCTTACCTTCGTCGGAAGTCGAACCACGTTCCGGGGCGTCGCCAGCGGCACCGCAAGTCCATACTCGCTTGGAATCGCCATGCGATTTCCGTTATTTACAGGATTTCGAGCGCAGTACGACGTTCACGCGGCTCAGGCGGGCGTGGACATTGCGCGCGAGGATGCACGGACTCTGCAGCAACAGATTGATCTGCAGGTCTGGAGCAGCTATTACGGACTCTCGACAGCGTCGCAGCGCGTTCGTACCAGTCGAGATTTTCTCAACAGCGCACAGCAGGCGGCCGACGTCGCACAGGATCGCTATCGAAATGGAGTCGGCAGTATTCTCGATGTGCTTACGGCCGAGGCGGCTTTGGAAAACGCAAGGGCGCAGGAGATTCAAGCGCGCGCAGACTGGTTCATCGCCGTGGCGCAATTAGCGCACGACACGGGATCGCTGGCGCCGCCGGCAGCGGAGTCAATACGTTGAAGAAATCGTTAATAATTATCATAACTATTTTTGCCGCCTGCACCGGCGCCAAGCAGAATCCTGCCGAAGAGAAAGTGCCGGTTACGGTGGCGAAGGCGGAGCAGAAAAATGTGCCGCTGCAGATACGCGCGATCGGCACGGTCCAGCCTTTCTCCACGGTCGCAGTGCGGGCTCTGGTCGGCGGCGAGCTAAAACGTGTCTGGTTCCGCGAAGGCGACAACGTCCGCAAAGGGCAGATGCTGTTCACCATCGATCCTCGGCCACATCAGGCGGCGCTTCAACAGTCGCAGGCGAATCTCGCTCGTGACGAAGCGAATCAGCGCAACGCTGAATCGGAAGCGGCGCGATACGCCGGCCTGGTGAAAAAAGACTACGTGACAAAAGAAGAATACGAGCGCATGACTTCCGGAGCCGAGGCGGCGAAGGCGACCGTGGCGGCAGACAAGGCTGCGGTGGAGAATGCGCGGCTGCAGCTCGAGTACTGCAACATTGCCGCGCCAATTGACGGGCGCACCGGCAGTCTGATGGTACACGCGGGCAACATCGTGCATGCGAACGACACGAATCCGCTGGTGACCATCAATCAAGTCACGCCGACGTACGTTCAGTTCGCCATTCCGGAGTCGCAGCTCGATGACGTACGCGCTAGCGGGGGCGTTGGCGTGCCGGTGGCCGCGGCGCCGCAGAGCGGAGGAGCCGCAATCGCCATCGGAAAGCTGAGCTTCATCGACAACGCCGTCGACGCGACGACCGGTACGATCACGCTCAAAGGCCTTTTCGCAAACGAGAATCGCGCGCTTTGGCCTGGGCAGTTCGTGACGGTGGCGATGACACTGGAGGAGCGTCCGAATGCTGTTGTCGTTCCGTCACAAGCAGTTCAGACCGGACAGCGTGGACAATATGTGTACGTGGTGAAGCAGGACAGTTCGGTGGAGATGCGGCCTGTGAAAGTGGCGGAGTCTGTGAATCAGCAGGCGATCATCGCCAGCGGAGTGGCGCCCGGCGAGACGGTAGTGACGGACGGACAATTGCGATTGACTCCGAAGAGTCACGTGGATGTGAAGAATGCTTTATGAAGTGCCCAGTGCCCAGTTCCCAGTGCCCAGCAGGGCGACGTCAACTGGGCACAGGGCACCGGGCACTGGGCACTAACGAATGAACATCGCCTCGATCTTCATCAAGCGCCCGGTGATGACCACTCTGGTCATGCTGGCGATTCTTCTGTTCGGCGTCATGGCCTACCGGCAGTTGCCGGTGAGCGACTTGCCGAACGTCGACTTCCCGACGATTCAGGTTTCCGCGTCGCTGCCCGGAGCCAGTCCGGAGACGATGGCCTCCGCGGTGGCCACGCCGCTCGAGCGGCAGTTTTCTACGATCTCCGGCCTCGACTCTATGACGTCGGCCAGCTATCTCGGATCGACATCGATCACGCTGCAGTTCAATCTGAGTCGCAACATCGACGCAGCCGCGCAGGACGTGGCGTCGGCCATTGCTGCCGCCGCGCGGCAACTTCCGCCGAACATGCCGGCGCCGCCGTCGTACAACAAAGTCAATCCCGCCGATCAGCCGGTGTTCTTCCTCGCGCTGACCTCCGACACGATGCCGCTCTATCAGCTCGACGATTTAGGCGAAACGATGATGGCGCAGCGCATCTCGATGGTCCCGGGTGTTGCCCAGGTGTTCGTCTATGGCGCGCAGAAATACGCGGTGCGCATTCAGCTCGATCCGCGCCAGCTCGCCGCGCGCGGCATCGGCATCAACGAAGTGCAGAGCGCTGTCGCGAACAGCAATGTGAATTTGCCAACGGGCGTGATGAATGGACCGTACACCGCGTACACGGTGCAGGCCAACGGTCAGTTGTTGCGTGCGACCGATTACCGGCCGATCACGGTCGCGTATCGAAACGGCGCGCCGGTCCATCTCGAGGAGCTTGGTCGCGTCCTCGATGACGTGGAGAACAATCAGACCGCGGCGTGGTTCCTCAACAAGCGGGGCCTGATTCTGGCGATTCAGAAACAGCCGGGGACGAACACAGTCGAAGTCGCCGACTCCATCCGCCGTCTGCTACCGACGTTCCGCAAAGAGCTGCCGGCATCAGTCAATCTCGAAATTCATCGCGATCGCGCGCAGTCGATTCGCGATTCAGTCGCCGATGTGAAGTTCACGCTGCTGCTGACGCTCTTCCTCGTCGTCATGGTGATCTTCCTCTTCCTGCGAAATGTTTCAGCGACCGTCATCCCCAGCCTCGCGCTGCCGCTCTCGGTGGTCGGCACATTCGCGGTGATGTACGTCTTTGATTATTCGCTCGACAACCTGTCGCTGATGGCGCTGACGCTCTCGGTCGGCTTCGTCGTCGACGACGCGATCGTCATGCTGGAGAACATCGTCCGGCACATGGAGATGGGTAAGCCGCCGCTGCAGGCGGCGTTCGACGGCTCCCGCGAAATCGGGTTCACGATTCTGTCGATGACCATCTCACTCGCGGCGGTTTTCATCCCCATCCTTTTCATGGGCGGCATCCTCGGCCGTCTCTTTCACGAATTCGCGGTGACGATCGGCGCGGCGATTCTCGTCTCCGGATTCGTCTCGCTCTCTCTGACGCCGCTGCTCTCTGGCCGCTTCCTCAAGCCGCCGAAAGAAGAACATCACGGCAAGCTCTATCAGCGGTCGGAACGCGTGTTCGATGGCATGCTGACGTTCTATCAGGGTGGCCTGCGATGGGTGCTGCGCAATCGTGCGGCGACCATGGTGGTGTCGCTGATCATTCTCGCGGCAACCGTTTGGCTGTTCCTGATCGTTCCCAAAGGCTTCATTCCGAACGAGGACCAGGGACAGATTTTCATCAACATCGAAGCAGCGCAGGGAATCGGATTCGACGATCTCGTGCGCCATCAGCTCGTCGCCGCCGACATCGTGCTGCACGAGCCGGGCGTGGCGACATTCTTCTCGAGCTGCGGCAATCGCGGCGCGAGCAACACCGGAATCATTTCCATTCGCACCGTGCCGAAGCGCGAGCGAAAGATGTCGATCGACGACATGATTGCCGATCTCCGGCCGAAGCTGAACGCGATCCCCGGCATCCGCGCATACATTCAGAACCCGCCGCCTATCCGGCTCGGCGGGCGCGTCGGGCAATCAAATTACCAGTACACGATGCAGGCCGCGGACACGAACATCCTTTATTCGTCGTCGAACACGATGCTCGAGAAGATGCGCGAGCTTCCCGGCCTAACAGACGTCGCCACGGATCTGCAGATGAAGAATCCGACGCTCACCGTCGACATCAACCGCGACCGCGCCGCCGCCCTCGGTCTCAACATGCTGCAGGTCGAGGATGCACTGTATTCGGCATACGGCACGCGCCAGATTTCGACGATCTACGCGCCGAACAACGAGTACCAGGTGATCATGGAGCTCGAGCCCGAGTTCGAGAACGAGCCGGGCGCGCTTTCGTTGCTGTATGTCCGCAACACTGCCGGACAGCTCATTCCGTT
>QHVY01000020.1 GCA_003223695.1 Acidobacteriota bacterium | reverse complement strand
GGGAGGTCATGACAGAAAACCCTGCCTGTTGCGTGCCCACCGACACGATCCAACACGCAGCAAAGCTGATGGTGGAGTGCGATTGTGGCTGCGTCCCGGTGGTGGACGATCTCCAGAGCAAGAAAATCGTCGGCACGCTAACCGATCGTGATATCGCTTGCCGCTGTACGGCCCAAGGGAAAGGTCCTGATGCACTCGTGAGCGAGGCGATGTCGCTGAACCCGCGCTGCTGCCGCGCGGACGATGACCTCCAAGACGTTGAAAAAGTCATGACCGATCGGCAAGTACGGCGCGTGCCGATTGTCGATGAGCAGGGCTGTTGTATCGGGATGGTCTCTCAAGCCGACCTCGCGCGTGCCGCAGAGCGCGGGCTTCCGGAGCAGGAGGTCGGGCGCGTCGTCGAACGCGTCTCCGAACCGGGTCGAGGTGCCCGTGCGGAATCCAGACCTGAGGAGCGATAGTCCGCCAGGCCGGTTGCCGAAGACACTCGTCGGGTTTCTCCTGATTCCGCTGTTTTGGTTCCTCTTCGCCTTCTTCGCCTTTGTTCCCTTCAATCGCAAAACATCGGCGCAGCGCATTCTTGCGGTGACAGGAGCCGCCTTTCTAGCCATTCTCATTCTGCTCCATCGCCGCCGGCTCCTCGGTTTCGAGAGCGGAATCGACTCGGGATTTCTTTTCGGCCTGATGGTTGCCCTTTATGCGATCCCGCTGCGTGGTGATCTCCCCGCCGCGGCGCTGACACTGAATCAGAAAATCAGCGACGCCAACAAAGATCGTTACGAGTATGCGCGCGATCTTTTTCACGCCATCGCGGGCCGCTTCATCAGCCCAACGCGCGAGTATCTTCTCGAGCCACAGAAAATTTTTCTCATCAAGAGTGCTTCTTACTACTGGAAGCACCGCGGCTACGTCCCCTCACATCTGCAGGCTCAGCTCTACCGAAGACTCCTTCTGGCGAGCGGTCGTTTCATCGAGAGCGAAGCGGTGTATGAGACAGGCCGCTGCTACAACTCTCCGCACGGCTACGTGATCATCAGGCCCGAGTGCCGCGTCGTGAAGGACTTGCAGTCCGAAAAGAGCGGCTCGATCGCTTCGCAAAACCTGAAGTTCGAAGTTCGAAGTTCGAAGTTCGAAGTTCGAATGAAGAATGAAACGGGTCGGATGGATCTGCTTCTTCATTCTGAATTCTTCATTCGAACTTCGAACTTCATCTCGAGGTTGCGCCAACCGCGAGACTTCGCAACCCGCAGCCTCGTAACCCCGAGACCTCAGCTCGCCGCCAGCGAACCCACCGACTGCGCAACTTCTGCGTCACCCTCCCGAAGCTGTTCCTGCGGATGTGCCAGGAAGTAGCCCTGCAGCAAATCGATCCCGAGCTCCCGGCACGTCTCATACTCTTCGGTCGTCTCGATGCCCTCGGCGATGGTCTTCGCGTTGATTTTTCCAGCGAGCTCGACGAGCATGCGCACGAGATCCTGTTTGATCGGCTCCCTCGCGAGCGTCGACACGAGGCCCTTTGTGACCTTGAGATAGTCCGGCGCGAGCGCGGCAATCGCTTCGAGTGACGCATAGCCTGATCCGGCATCATCGATGGCCACTTCGATGCCTTTCGAGCGGAATTCGTCAAGCAGGCGCCGGAACACCTGGTAATCCTCGATCGCCGCCCGCTCAGTGAGCTCGAAGACGAAATGGCCGCGATGCTCGGAAAAGAACGACACCACTTCATGGATGCGGAACTCCGACTCGGCGAACATCTCCGCCTCGAGATTCAGCAGAAACTTGCGATCCGTCAGATCGAACGATCGCAGCCGGCGCAACGCGCACTCGAGCGACACGGCCTCGAGGCCCCACGCCAGCTTCATCTCCCGTGCGAACGAGAAGAGCATGTCCGAATTCAGGAACGATGAGTGAGAGGGGCCGCGGGTGAGAATTTCGTAACCAAAAATACTCAGATCTTTTGCGTCGACGATCGGCTGAAACAACGTAGTCACGCGCCTGCGGCGGATGATGTCCCGCAGCTCGCGCGCGAGCTGTTTCTTGCGCTGCTGCTCGGCGTCGCGCACGGCATCTGACGCCGTCTGCATTCCCTGATAGACCTGCCGCTCTAAGCGAATCTGTGGCCGGTAATCGATCCGCGCCACGCCGACGAAGAATCCGATCTGCCCCTGCTGCATAGTCGGAAAGCGCAGCCGCATCGCGTCGATCAGCTTCTGCCGCAAGTCGTTGGCCATCACATCGAACGCGCTCTCCTGACGGACGTCGCTGCCGCGTGTTTCGAAAAAGATGAAGAAGCTCGAGCCGCCGCGCAGGTTCGCAGCGACGATCGCTTTCGGAAATCGCGCGCGCACTTCTTCAGCGATCGCCTCGCCGGCGTGCTTTACGAACTCATCAAAAAATGCCCAGCCATATTCGGCCTCAATCGCTTCGAATTGTTCGATGTCAACGTAGACGATACCGATCTCGCTCTGCTCGATCAGAATCTCTTTCAGCCGGTCGAGGACCATCGGCAGTGTCGGCAGGCCGGTGGCGCGGTCGATGAGCAGTGCCTCCGCCGAGCGTGGCGACGGCACTTCAGTCTGTGGCGTCGGCGGAGTTTTGTGACGATCGATGAGAGCGGCAACGCGCTTCACTACCTGATCGCGATTGAAGGGCTTGACGAGATAGTCGTCCGCGCCGAGCTGCAATCCGGTCAGACGATCTTTGACGTCGCCACGTCCGGTGATGAGGACGACTGCAATCTGCGATGTGCGCTGAACCGCTTTGAGCGCCTGACACACTTCCCAGCCGCTGCGTTTCGGCATCATCACATCGAGGAGCACGACTGCTGGCAGCCGCGACTGGGCGATCGCGAGCGCCTCTTCGCCGTCTTTGGCTTGCAGGAAATCGCAGTCGAGCGGCCGGAGGTAAACCTTCAGAAGCTGTACGACGTCTTCATCATCGTCAGCGATCAGCACCAGTGGACGATCGCTCATGGCCGACTCATGTGTGTTGCGGAAAGTGGGCCAGAACCGCTACGCCGTAACACCGCTCAACGATTGTTGCACTACGCGATCCACCTCATTCGGATCGAGAGGCTTGTAGATCAGGCCGGAGACCAGCTCCCGGTCAGCCACGCTGAGGGTCTGGTCCTTGACGCCGGTGATGACGAAGATTCGAGGCGCTTTCGTCTTCGACCGGCGAAGCCAATCGATCACGCCCCATCCGTCGATACGCGGCATCAACAAGTCGAGAAACACGAGCGTGTAATCGTGCTCTTTGAGTTGTTTGACCGCGTCATAGCCGTTTGCCGCTTCGTCGAAGGCGATTCGTCGCTGTCCGAGGATGTTGGCGATCAGGTAGCGAGTGACGGGATCGTCATCGGCGACGAGCGCGCGCTGACCAGGAATCGGCGCCTGCGAAGACTGCGGCGCGCTGGGCATCGCCATCGTCGGCGCGTCAATTTTCGGCGGTTTCTGCGGAGCGCGTGCAGCCGGCTGTTTGAAATCGACCCGGGAGAGCGCATCGACCATCTCTCCAGCGCTGCCGTAACGCCGCTCCGGCTTCTTTTGCAGAGCGCGAGCAACGATTTCCACGAGCGCGGCCGGAACTTTCGGGGCAACCGTTGTCAGCTCGGGCGGTTCCTGCATGATGATGTTCATCATCGTTTCGGTGACCGACTCTCCTTCGAATGGACGCTTGCCTGCGAGCGCCTCATAGAGGACGACGCCGAGTGAAAAGAGATCGCTTCGCGTGTCAACCGGCCGCCCGAGGGCCTGCTCCGGCGACATGTAGAAGGGGGTGCCGACGATGAGACCCGCCTGAGTGAGGGTGGGCGTGCCGGTCGTCGCGATGATCTGTTTGGCAATGCCGAAGTCGAGAACCTTGACCCCGCGCTTTCCAACGATGACGTTGTCCGGCTTCACGTCGCGGTGAACAATCCCCTTGTCATGCGCTTCCGCCAGCGCCTCGGCAACCTGGCGGATGATACGCACGGCCTCGACCGGCTCCAACGCGCCATGAGCAAGAACGGTCGCGAGCGATTCCCCCTCGACCAGCTCCATAGCGATGAAGAGTTTGTCCGCCTCTTGTTCGATCGAATAGATCGTGGCGATGTTCGGATGATTCATCTGGGCGATCGTCCGCGCCTCGCGCAGGAATCGCGCCTTCCACTCCGGATCGTTCGCGATGCGCTCGGAGAGAATCTTGATCGCCACCTGGCGCATGAGCCGCGTGTCTTCGGCTCGCCACACCTCTCCCATGCCGCCAGCGCCGAGGCGGTCGATCAGGCGGTAGTTGCCTAGGATTTCGGATGACATTGATTTAGGACGAGCTCGCAGATTGTGCCAGAGCTAGCAGTGCATGGTCGAGTTCCGTTGCCAGTTGCTCGACCATTTCCGCAACTCCATCCAGACTCCCCTGACGCGCGCTGGACTCGATCGTTGCACATAGAGAGTACATCCGCGAGGCCCCGATATTCCCGGAACTGCTCTTCAGAGAGTGGGCGGCGCGGGCGACCATGCCGGGGTCCGAGCGGGACGTCGAGTCACGTAGCTCGTGAATGCGCAGCAGCGCATCCTCGCGAAACAGACCAGTGATGTCGCGCATGAACGATGGATTTGCGCGGGCGAGCTGCTGCAATCCGGCGATTTTCTCGGCATCGACGACCGCTTCGCGCGTACCGAGCCATCGCACGAGCACGGCGTTGAGGCGCTGCGTGCTCACCGGTTTTGCGAGGTAGTCGTCCATCCCTGCCGCGAGGCACTTCTCCCGCTCGCCGTCCATCGTATGCGCCGTCATCGCGACGATCGGAATTCGTCTCGTCTCGCTTCCCATCTTGCGGATCACACGCGCGACTTCGTATCCATCCATGTCGGGCATCTGACAATCGAGCAGAATGAGATCGAATGGGCGTTCGTGCACCGCCTTGATTGCGCCGACGCCATTATTGGCGATTTCCGCGTCATAGCCGAGAACCCGCAACTGCCCCACTGCGACTTTCTGATTGATGACGTTGTCTTCGACGACGAGGATCTTTCTAGCGTGGAGCCGGCTCTCAGCCGGCTCGAGCCGCCTAAGAGGCGGCTCTACGTTGGAGGGTTCCGCCACTGTCGCCAGGGCCGAGGCGAGCTGCGCGCGGCGGACAGGCTTCATCACGAATGCATTGATGCCTTCGGCTTTGAAAAAATCGATATCGCTTTTTCGCCGGCCGATCGAAGTCACCAGCACGATCGGGGTCTTTTCAATCAGCGCATCGGAGTGAATTGATCGCGCAACAGTGATCCCGTCCGTTCCAGTGAGCTGCATCTCGAGAACGATCGCATTGAACGGACGATTTTCCGACGCAGCTCGGCGCAGCGCGTCCAGCGCCGTCTCCGCCGAGGCAGCTTCCTCGACCTCGACAGACGAGGAGCTCAGATGACGGCACAGCACGAGCCGATTCACTTCATTGGAATCGAAAAGCAGAACGCGAACACCCGTGAGCGCGCCGCGTCGCGAGAGCTCGTCATCGGCCTCCTTCGTGAATCCAGCGGTGAACCAGAACGTGGAGCCTTCGCCGGGCGAGCTGGCCACTCCGATTCGTCCGCCCATCATGTCGACGAGCTGCTTCGAAATTGCCAGTCCCAGTCCCGTGCCGCCGTACTTTCGAGTCATCGAGCCGTCAGCCTGCACAAACGGCGTGAAGAGACGCTGTTGATCTTCGTCGCTGACACCAATTCCCGTGTCATTGATGAGAAACCAGAGCTCCGTCTGATCGCCGCTCTCTTTCTCCTGCATCACCGACAGGTTCACTTCCCCAACCTCGGTGAACTTGACCGCGTTGCCGACGAGGTTCAGCAGGACCTGGCGCAGCCGCATGGCGTCGCCATGCAGATGGCGGTGCACGTCCGGATAGATCACGGCGCGGAATTTCAAACCCTTCGAGGAGGCACGCTCGGCGAAGATGTCGGTGATGCCGTCGATCAACTCGTCGAGATCGAAATCCTCGGTCTTGATCGTCAGCTTGCCCGCCTCGATCTTCGAGAGGTCGAGGATGTCATCGACGAGCGTGAGCATCGCTTCGGCGCTGCTGCGAATGGTCACAGTGCACTCGCGTTGCTCCGCTGTCAGCCGTGTGCCGAGAAGGATGTCCGCCATGCCGATGACGCCGTTCATCGGCGTGCGGATCTCATGGCTCATGTTCGCGAGGAATTCCGATTTCAATCGCGCAGACTCGACCGCGGCATCGCGGGCCTGTGCGAGCTCGACCTCCATCCGCTTGCGTTCCGAGATATCGCGGGCGACAGCCTGAAATCCGAGGATCCATTCGCCGGTCGCGACGGTCTGGACGTTCTGGCCCATCCACAGGATGCTTCGATCTTTCGCCAGCACCGGAAACTCGTAATAGGTGTTCGGGGTCTTCGTGTCGAACTGCAGCTTGTAAAACGCGCCGACGATGTCGCGATGATCGGGTGCCACGAGCTCAAGAAAATGTTTTCCGATGAGCTCCGGCTCTGTGTAGCCGAGAATCTTGCGAACGGTCGGATTGACGTACGTGAAGTGCCCGTGCGCGTCGCAGCGATAGATGATGTCGTTCGCATTCTCGACCAGCTGCCGGTAGCGCTCACGCGTCTCGCGCAATTCCTCCTGACCGCGCTTGCGCTCGCTGATGTCCTCGACAATTCCTTCGTATGAAACGATGCGGCCGGCAGCGTCGCGAGTGACCGTCGCATTCTGGCTGACGTGAATCGTCGCGCCGTCGCGCCGGCGCCAGGTGCTCTCGAACGCACGAATCTCGCCGCGTTCCTCGAGGACCTTTTTGAACACCATGCGCTGCTGCCGGTTGACGTGATCGCGTTCGAGGTTTCCTTGCGCGATCTCTTCCTCTGATGTGTATCCGAGCATCGTGCGCAGAGCGGGATTGGCGAGGAGAAAATTGCCATCCTGGGTCACGCTGTAGACGCCGACCGGAACTCTCTCCACCAGCGCGCGATAGGCACGCTCTGCACGTGCCGCACTCGTGACGTCGTGAAATGCGGCCACGGAGCCGGCGATCGTCCCGTTCGCATCGACGATCGGAGCTGCGGCGACGTCGACGATCACCGTCCGCTCCGGTCCGTGAATCTCCATGTCCGTCACATGGACGCGCTCGCCGCGTAAGGCCCTCATCGATGGCAATTGATCGGGCGGGTATGGTTGATTCGTCCCGCTGATGAAAACGCGCAGCATCGACGAGCGCTCTTCGGCTGTTCTGCCCGGCTCGACGTCGCGGCCGAGAATCTCCTTTGCCGCAGCGTTGGCGTATAACTGTCGCCCGTCGGCAGCGATCACGAATACACCGACAGGCAGGAGATCGAAAAGGACGAACGAGCGTGAATCGCCCGTCAGCAGACTGCGCACGAGCTCCGCCACGTCCGCCACGCGAGTGGGTTCGTTCATTGGCGGTCGTGGCATTGTACTAGCTACGAGGACTGAGGACTGAGGACTGGGGACTGAGTTCCACCACCCCCTCAGTCCTCAGTCCTCAGTCCTCAGTCCTGAGTCGTGTTAACGTTCGCTCCCCGCGGCGAAAGGAGATCGATGATCAAATTCGGCACCTCAGGGTGGCGGGGCATCATTGGGGAAGATTTCACATTCGAGAACGTCCGCATCGCCTGCCAGGGAATCGCCAACTATCTGATTAAATCGCAGCAGAAAGGGAGCGGCGTGATCGTCGCGTACGACACGCGTTTCCTGTCCGAGAAGTTTGCCTCCGAAGCGGCCCGCATCCTCGCCTTCAACGACATCCACGCATTCCTATGCACGCGCGACGCGCCCACCCCATGCGTGTCATTCGAGACCGTCCGCCGCAAGGCGATGGGAGCGATTAACTTCACCGCCTCACACAATCCTCCCGAGTACAACGGGCTGAAATTCTCGACCGCGAACGGTGCGCCCGCACTGCCCGAGATCACGAAGCAGATCGAGAACGAGATTCATGCGCTGCAGGACAAGAGCGAGAAGATCGACGTTTACGAAAAACGAGAACTGATCGACACGATCGATCCTAAGGACCGCTACCTCGCCGAGCTGCGCAAGAAGATCGACGTCGATGTGATCCGCAAGAGCGGACTGCGCATCGCCATCGACTCACTCTACGGCACGGCGCGCGATTACCTCGATTACTTCCTGCTCGAGTCGGGAGTCGAACTCAAAATCATACATAATTATCGTGACCCTTATTTCGGAGGATTTTCGCCCGAGTGTAATGAGAAGAACCTGGGAGAGCTGCGAAAAATCGTCCTGGCGGAGAAATTTGACCTGGGACTGGCGACGGACGGCGATGCCGATCGCTTCGGCATCATCGACGAGCGTAACCGCTTTGTCTCACCGAACACGATCCTGGCGCTGCTCTCGGTCTATCTGAAGCGTGAACGGAAAATCCCCGGCGGGCTCGCACGCTCGGTGGCGACGACGCATCTCATCGACGCGATTGCGCACAAGCTCGACGTACCGGTTTACGAGACCCCGGTCGGATTCAAGTACATCGGCGAGCTCATTCTCGCGGACAAAATCGCAATGGGCGGCGAAGAAAGCGCCGGCATGTCGATGTATCGCCACCTTCCGGAAAAAGACGGCATCCTCGCCTGCCTGCTCGTCGCGGAGATGGTTGCGCATACTGGCAAACGCCTCTACGACCTGACGCAGGACATGCACGCGGAATTCGGCACGTACTACTCGAAGCGATCGGACATGAAGCTCACGCCGCAGCTCAAAGAATCGCTGGCGAAAAAACTCGCACATCCTCCAAAGAACGTCGATGGCCTCAAAGTGCGCGATGTGAACACGACCGACGGCGTGAAGCTGATCTTCGATGACCAGACCTGGCTGCTGTTCCGCCTCTCGGGGACGGAGCCGGTCGCGCGCGTCTATGCCGAGGCGTGCTCGCCGAAGGACTTGAAGAATTTGCTCGACGCCGGAAAGAAGTTCGTCGCCGCGTGATACGTTTGGTTGCTCGGTTGCTCAGTTACTGGGTTGCTAGGCGACAGTCGCAGAACGAAGCAACG
>QHVY01000455.1 GCA_003223695.1 Acidobacteriota bacterium | reverse complement strand
TCGAGCTGCTGCCGCGAGGCAAAACCACTCTGCTTCGCTTCAAACACGAATTGCCGAACGTCGAGGCGGCGAGCTCGCACGCGCACGGGTGGGACCACTACTTCGAGCGCCTGGCGATCGTCGCATCCGGAGGCGATGCTGGCGTGGATCCGTGGATCGCGGGTCCTATGAAATAAAGGAGCGGCAATGACAACGAGAGATACGGTTCAAGGATACTTGGATTCTGTCAAGCAACAGCGAGGATGGGAATCGTTTTTGTCTGACGGGGTGAGGTTCACGAGTTTCACCAGCCCCGTCAAACAACTCGCCGGAAAGCCCGCGTACATCGAGGCGACGAAAGGGTTTTACTCAAAGGTCGCCTCGTTGGAATTGAGAGATCTGATGATCGACGCCGATCGCGCGTGCGCGTTGACTCGGTACGAGGTGCGTGGCCAGAACGGCGGCACGTTCACCAGCGATGTGGCCGAGGTGTTCACGGTGAAGAACGGCAAAATCGATTCGTTAGCGATTTATTTCGACACCGCGCCCTACGCGAAGTAGCGCCGCCACCTTGGCGGCAGGGTCGCCGGCAGCCTGCCGGCGCAGGCTTGAAGCCTGCGCACCTGCCGGCTGGGAGGCGGCGTTACGGAAGGTGAGGGTGCAAGAGCCGCGGGAAGATGCCGAGATAGCGCGGCTGGAACAGCGCCATGTCCAACGCGAAGAAGCCGCTGGTGACGGCAAACGTTAACAACACTTTGCCGCCATCAGCCATGGACTTGGTGGGCAGCCGCGAGTAGGCCCACGCACATCCGATCACGACGAGCACGTTCGAGAACCACGCCGGCACCGCGATGAGCTGATCGGGCCGCGCGAGATGTCCGGTCGCCATCCATCGCGTCAGCTCGTGAAGGCCGTTCACAAAGAATGTGGTGACGAAAAGATTCGCGTAAGCCCAGAAACCCGCGGCGGAGATTCCAATGAAGTAACCCCATCGGTTGCGCCGAAGGCTCAGCGCGATCGTGGCGATGTACATCCACGCCTGGAAAAAGTGAAGCCAGCGGATATCCGCTTCAAAATACGCGGAGACAGCCAGGACGACGATGAAGATACTCGCACCGACAACGATGAGCCACTCGGGGGCGCCCCAATTCCGGTCGCGCATTAAATGACATTACGAGCCGTCGACGCTCGTGGTTAACAACCTTGGGTGGTGGTCCGAATTAAACTTTGACATTACTCAAGCGACCAACGCCGTGGACCGTGCAGATGCGCTTGGTCTAGGTTGGGCCGACGAGGTTGAGCAGGCGTACTGCTAGAGCCGCAACCGCGGAGCACCTGCGACTTACTTCACCGATTCTGTGGTTTCGAGGAGAGCCTTTTCAACCGACGCTGGGAGCGGAGCGGCCAGAAACATCTGTGCCGGATAGAGGTAGTCCTCGCCCGAATCGTCAATGACGCGGATCATCTCATCCGCCTCCGCCTCCGGGTCATCCACCACTTCGTAAAGTTTGCGAAGTTTCAGCGAAGCGAGATAGCCGCTATTCTTGATGCAAACAACAAAACGCGAATGCTGAGTCATGGCTGATCGATGTATCGCTTGATCTTCAGGACGGTGGCAACGCCTGCGCAATGAACGTAGCGCCGACTCTTAGTCGGCGCGAGCCGACTGAGAGTCGGCTCCACATCAGCCTTTGAGTTTACGCCCGGTTTAGCGCTGGGTTGCGGCGTGGCCGCGAAGTTCTACTTTTGGTAGAACAGGCGATCGCCGTTTTCCAAAAGGCGCTACAAGCGAACCCGCCGCAGCCGCAGCGCGTTTCCGATCACTGTTACCGAACTGAACGTCATCGCCGCGCTGGCGATCATCGGGCTGAGCCATCCGAATCCGGCAAGCGGGATTGCGGCAATGTTGTACATGAAGGCGAAAAACAGGTTTTGTTTGATGTTGCGCATCGTCGCTTCGCTGAGGTTTCGCGCGCGAACGATACCGCGCAGATCGCCTTTGACGAGTGTGATGCCAGCGCTTTCGATCGCTACGTCGGTTCCGGTGCCCATGGCGATGCCGACATCCGCGCGCGCGAGCGCCGGCGCGTCGTTGATCCCGTCGCCAGCCATCGCCACGCGGTGCCCTTCCTTTTGCAGCTTCTACTCGGTCGATCCCGAGCTGCTTCGCCACCGATTCTGCATTTTCCCGCGAATCGCCGGTGATCATCGCCACGGTCAGACCCTTCGCGTGCAGTTGGCGAATCGCTTCGGGCGTCGTCGATTTGATCGGATCGGCAAACGTGATGCGCCCGGCGGGCTTGCTATCGATAAAGACGCCACGACGGTTGAT
Source organism: Acidobacteriota bacterium (assembly GCA_003223695.1). GTDB lineage: Bacteria > Acidobacteriota > Thermoanaerobaculia > Gp7-AA8 > Gp7-AA8 > Gp7-AA10. The sequence goes on along the minus strand of QHVY01000455.1, from coordinate 1,766 downwards.
CGCAACATGGTGACCATCGACGGTTCCGGTGACGCCCTCTCCCGGCTCGATCTCGACATCGGTTGCCTTGCCGATTGTTAGGCCGCGCCTCTCGGCCTCCGCAACAACAGCACTCGCCAGAGGATGCTCGCTCGCGCGCTCGACCGCTGCTGCAAGCGCCAACACGTCGCCTTCCACTGCAGTCACTCTCGGCTTCCCTTCGGTCAGCGTTCCCGTCTTGTCGATGGCGATCGTGTCCACATCAGCCATCGCCTGCAGCGCTTCGGCGTTCTTGATCAGGATTCCCGCCGTCGCTCCCTTGCCGGTGGCGACCATCACGGACATCGGCGTCGCCAATCCGATCGCGCATGGACAGGCGATGATGAGCACAGCGACGGCGTTGACGATTGCCTGCGCGACTCCAAAGTGAATCCACGCGGCGAATGTGATGAGGGCGATGGCGATGACGATCGGCACGAACCACGCCGCGACGACGTCGGCAAGCTTTTGAATCGGCGCGCGGCTGCGCTGGGCTTCGGCCACCGTGCGCACGATGTGCGCCAGCAGCGTGTCGGAGCCAACGCGTTGCGCTTCGATGACGATCGCGCCGGTGCTGTTCACGGTTCCAGCGGTGACCTTGGTGCCGACCGTTTTTTCCACCGGCATCGGCTCGCCGGTAATCATCGATTCATCAATGAACGTTGTGCCTTCGACAACCTCTCCGTCCGCAGCGATTCGCTCGCCCGGTCGCACGCGAATGAGAAAGCCAGGCCGGATCTGATCGATCGGGACGTCGACTTCGTTGTCGATGAGGATCACGCGAGCGGTTTTTGGCGTCAGCGCAAGGAGCGACTTGATCGCTCCTGATGTTTGCTCACGCGCACGGAGCTCGAGAACTTGTCCAAGGAGGACGAGCGTGGTGATGACCGCGGCTGCTTCGAAGTACACCGGACCGCCGAGGATCGTGGTCACGACGCTGTAGACGTAGGCGGTAGCGGTGCCCATCGCAATCAGCGTGAACATGTTGAGATGCCAGGTAACAATTGAGATCCACCCGCGAACGAAAAACGGCCAGCCGCCCCAGAGGACAACCGGCGTCGCCAGGATGAGCTGAATGATCGCCGCCGAGGACGGCGGCGCTCCACCGAGCATTCCGAGCACGAGAATCGGCGCAGTGAGAATCGCGCTGACGACGAGTCGCCGCCGCATCGCGATCAATTCTTTGTTCGGAATGCCCTCGAGAGTTGGCGTGCGCGGCTCGAGCGCCATGCCGCAGATCGGACAGAAACCTGGAGCGTCGCGGACGATCTCCGGGTCCATCGGACACGTATACTCGGCGGGCGGCTCGTCGACCGTCACTTCTGCGACGGCACGTAGGTAGCGTCGGTGCTCAAGTTGTCAATCACGGATCCGTATGCTGCCACACGGCCGGTTCCGCCGGTTACCGCGATGCTGATTCGTCCGTTGTATACGTTCTGACCTGGGAACAGGCGCACGAACACGTGACCGAGTTGGGTGAATTGGTTCGCACCAAGAGTGACATCCGTCGCGGCGGTGAACTTGGAATCGGGAAGATAACCGGTGACGTGAACCGTGACCGGATTGCCGCTCAACTCCGCGAGTCCAAGATTTGAGCGAAAGTTGGTCGATTCTTCGAGCTGCAATATCTGGAGCGGACGATCGCCGGCACCGATGCCCTCTGTCGGCGTCACGCCGGGGATGAATTGACCGAATGTGCCGTTGTTCTTTGTGGAGTCGATCGTATACGTGCGACCTGTGGCCACGAG
>QHVY01000019.1:13149-14274 GCA_003223695.1 Acidobacteriota bacterium | reverse complement strand
TGCATTTCCATATTGGCTCGCAGATTCCCGATATCCAGACGATCAAGCGCGCCGTCCGTGAAGCGGCGATGTACTACGCGAAGCTTTACAAGCTCGGCCATCGGCTGGAATACCTCGACGTCGGCGGCGGCCTGGCGATCGACTACGACGGATCGCGCTCGACGTTCCACTCCTCGATGAACTACAGCGTCGAGGAGTACGCGAGCGACATCGTCTACAACATCATGGACGTCTGCGACGATGAGCGCGTGCCGCATCCGAACATCGTTTCAGAGTCCGGCCGGGCGATCGTCGCGCATCATTCCGTTCTGATCGTGCAGGCGTTCGGGGCGATCGAGAAGACGCCCGCTGAGCCGCACACGATCCGAGCCAGCGACCACAAGCTCATTCGTGAAATCCTGGAAATCGATGAACGGCTGAGCGAAGAGACACTGACCGAGTCGTGGCACGACCTGGAGCAAATCAAGGAGCAGGCACAGACCATGTTCGAGCTGGGCCTGCTGAATCTCGACGTCAAAGCGCGCGTCGAAACGCTGTTTTGGCAGCGGCGAGGTGCCCGAAGATTTGAAGACGCTCAAGACCGAGCTGTCGGATCAGCACATCTGCAATTTCTCCGTCTTCCAATCGCTCCTCGATCACTGGGCGCTGGGTCAGCTTTTTCCCATCGTTCCGATTCATCGGCTCAATGAGCGGCCGCAGCTCGAATCGACGCTCGTCGACATCACCTGCGACTCCGACGGCAAAGTCACGAAGTACATCGACCTCTACGATGTCCGAGACACACTGCCGCTCCACGATCTTCGCAACGGCGAGCCGTACTACCTGGGCATCTTTCTCACCGGCGCATATCAGGACATCATGGGCGACCTCCACAATCTGTTCGGCCGCGTCAACGAGGTGCATGTGTTCCTCGATCCGGACGAGGAGAGCGGCTTCTACATCGAAGAGGAGATCCCCGGTCAGAGCATCGGCGAAGTGCTGGCGATGACCCAGTACGACTGGCGCGATCTCGAAAAACGGATGAAGGCGCAGATCGATACGGCGATCAAACAGGACGTGCTCAAACCGAACGAGGGCATGCGCCTCCTGCAGGATTTCGAGCGCGGGCTAAAAGACCAAACCTAC
>QHVY01000019.1:0-13125 GCA_003223695.1 Acidobacteriota bacterium | reverse complement strand
ACCAGGATGCGAAAAACAGTCGCGATGTGTCTGTTTGCCATTGCTGCTGTGGCCGTCAATGCTTTTTGCGGCACTGAAGGCCGGATGAGCGGCAAGATCACCGATGCAGTTACGAAACAGCCGGTTGCCAATGTGAGCGTTCTCGTGGTTTCGGCGGGCGAGAGAAATTTCCGGCAGGAGTTCAAAGCCGAAAAAGACGGCAATTACCGTGTGCTGGTTATCGACGCCACGATCCCGTATAGCGTGACGTTCTCGGCGCCGGGCTATCAGCCGTATCAGGAAAAAATCAAGCTGAAGATCGGCGAGATGTTGCCGAAAGACGTCGCGCTCACTCCGGCGTCGGCCGCCGCTGCAGCCGCCGCACCCGCGGCGCAAGCGAAACCCGATCCCGCCCTGGTCGCGTACAACGAGGGAGCGCAGCTCTACAACGATCAGAAGTATGCGGATGCCGCAGCAAAGTTCCGGGAAGCGGTCACAGCGAAGCCGGATCTGATCGCCGGATGGGAAGCGCTCGCCCGCGCTTCCGTGCAGACGAAGGATTATCCAAAGGCGATCGACGCCGCGAACAAAGTGCTGGCGGTGGACGCTGATCAGCCCGAGATGTATCAGATCCTGTACAACGCATACCTCGCCACAGGCGATACAGCAAAAGCTGCGGAAGCAAAGAAGAAGATGCCCGCCAATGCAGCGTTGCTGTTCAATGACGCGGCGAAGCTGATCAACTCGAACAAAGACAGCGAAGCCGAGCCGCTCCTGAAGCAGGCTATCGCTGTTGACGACAAATTCGCTCAGGCTTATTACGAGCTCGGAATGATCTACGTCCGCGCTGGCAAGAACGCCGATGCAAAGGCGAATCTGCAGAAGTATCTCGACCTCGAGCCGAACGGCAAAGACGCCGCCACGGCCAAGGAGATGTTGAAGTACGTCAAATAGGGTTTGGGTGGCCGCGCTCCTTCTCATCGGTTGCGCTTCGGCGGCGCCGCAACAGAAAACGGCGCCGCTGAACGAGCCGGAAATTCACGTCAGTCAACTCTCGAACATTTCCGATGCAGCGCGGCACATCACCGGCGGCATCTCCGTGCAGTATCGCGTCGATGTCGCGAACCGCGCAAAAGAGGCGATCACCATCAAACGCATCGACATCGTCTCCCTCGGCTCCGGCGCTTACACCTTGCGTCCGACATCGAATCCGTTCGACGCGCGGCTGAATCCGGGTGAGGCGACTGCGCTTCAGTTCTGGGCTCCGGCGGTCATCGATGATCCGACGATCATCGGCGCGAACGGTCCGGTCACGCTCCGCCTAACTCATTCCACCTCATACGCCAAATTCGGCGCCAGCCAACGTTCCACTTGTGCCAGCGGCATGCCTTTGCGGGCCGCATAGTTCTCGACTTGATCCCTCGTGATCATGTCGACCGCAAAATAGCGGGCCTCCGGATGGCTGAAGTAGAGTCCACTGACGGAGGCGGCCGGCCACATCGCATAGCTTTCGGTCAGGCGGATGCCGATCGTCTCCTCGACTTCCAGCAGCGTCCAGAGCGGCCCCTTCTCGGTGTGATCGGGACAGGCCGGATAACCGGGAGCCGGCCGGATGCCGCGATATTTCTCGGCGATGAGATCTTCGTTCGACAAATTCTCGTCCGGCGCGTACCAGGCGCGCCTGGCCTCGCGATGAATCACTTCCGCCAAGCCTTCGGCCAACCGATCGGCCAGCGCTTTGGTCATGATCGAGTTGTAATCGTCGTGATCGCGTTCGAAACGCGCGACAAGCTCGGCGACGCCGATGCCTGTCGTCACGGCAAAAGCGCCAAGGTAGTCAGGGATGTCCTTCGGCGCGACGAAATCCGCAAGCGCGAAGTTGCGACCGGTGGTCGTCTCCTGCTGTTGCCGCAATGTGTGCAAGCGGGCGATCGGATTGCGCCGCAATTCGTCCGGGTACAGCTCGACGTCGTCACCAGAGGCGTTCGCAGGCCAGAATCCGTAAACCGCGCGCGCGGTCAGTAGACGTTTTGTGACTATTTCTCGTAACAATTTTTGTGCATCGTCGAACAGCTCGCGAGCGCGCGGCTCGTCGAGAATTTTCGGAAATCGCCCCCGCAGCTCCCAGGCTTGGAAGAACGGATTCCAGTCGATGAGTGGCTCGATGCGGTCGAGCGGGAAATCGTCGTAGCTGCGCACGCCGAAGAATGTTGGGCGCGCCGGTTTGCCATACTCGAGCACCGGCTTGCGCCGCCGCGCATCTTCGATCGTCAGCAGTGTGATGTCGCGCGTCTTGTGTGTCTCGCGCAGTTTCTCGTACTCGCGGCGAGTGGCGTCGACAAGTTCGTCGCGTTTGTCGGTGAGCAGCGAGCTGACCACACCGACAGCCCTCGATGCGTCGAGCACGTGCACCGTTGCGTGTGAGTAGCGCGGCGCAATTTTCACCGCCGTGTGCAGTTTCGACGTCGTCGCGCCGCCGATGAGCAGCGGCTTGTCGAAATGGCGGCGATCCATCTCATGCGCGACGTGCACCATTTCGTCGAGCGATGGCGTGATCAGGCCGGAAAGTCCGACGATATCGACATGTTCTTTCTCGGCCGTGTCCAGAATCTTTTCCGCCGACACCATGACGCCGAGGTCGAGGACTTCGTAGTTGTTGCAGCCGAGGACGACGCCGACGATGTTCTTGCCGATGTCGTGAACATCGCCTTTCACCGTCGCCAACAGCACTTTCCCCCGAACGGAAACGCCGCCCGCTTTCGCTTTCTCCGCTTCCATGTACGGCAGGAGGTAAGCGACCGCTTTTTTCATCACGCGCGCGCTCTTCACGACCTGGGGCAGAAACATTTTTCCGCTGCCGAACAGATCTCCGACGATGTTCATGCCGCTCATCAGCGGGCCTTCGATGATCGACAGCGCGTTTGGATATTTCGTGCGCGCCTCTTCGAGATCGGGCTCGAGGTGGTCGATGATCCCCTTGACGAGTGCGTGCGAGAGGCGCTCCTCCACTGACGTGTGGAGGCGGGCGTCCTCGCCCGCCTCGGCCGGCGAGACGCCGGCCGCTACATCTTTCACCGATTCAGCGAATGACAGCAGCCGCTCCGTCGCATCCGGCCGTCGATTCAGCAGCACATCTTCGACGAGCTCGAGCAGATCTTTGGGAATTTCGTCGTAAATTGCGAGCTGGCCTGCGTTGACGATGCCCATCGTCAGTCCGGCGTGGATCGCGTGGTAAAGAAATGCGGCGTGCATCGCCTCGCGCACCACTTTGTTTCCGCGGAATGAGAACGACACGTTGCTGATGCCGCCGGAGGCATTCGCCAGCGGATACTTCTGCCGAAGCTGACGCACCGCCTCGATGAACGCAATGCCGTAATTGTTGTGCTCCTCGATTCCTGTGGCGACGGTGAGGACATTCGGATCAAAGATGATGTCGGTCGGATCGAAGCCGACTTCATTGACCAGAATGTCATACGCGCGCGAACCGATCGCCACTTTGCGCTCGATCGTGTCCGCCTGTCCTCGTTCATCGAAGGCCATCACGACCACTGCCGCGCCGTAGCGTTTGATCAGCCGCGCCTGATCGCGGAATTTCTCCTCGCCTTCCTTGAGCGAAATTGAGTTCACGACCGACTTTCCCTGCGCGCATTTGAGTCCTGCCTCGATGACGCTCCACTTCGAGCTGTCGATCATCAGCGGCACGCGGGCAATGTCCGGCTCCGATCCGATCAGATTGAGGAACTGAGACATCACTTTCTCGCGATCGCCAGAGCGCCGTCCAGATCGCCGGACTTGATGCACTGCGCGAACTTAGGCGAACCGGTGATGTTCGTGCGTTCGCCGACGACAACGAAATTGGATCCGATGGAATCCGGTCGTACCGTCAGTGACTCGAGTCCGCTGAGGCGGAGAAAGCGATCGACCTTCGCCGGTTGGCGCGGCGGAAGATCACGGACTGCAGCGGCAATCGCGCGGATGTGATCGGGCGTCGTGCCGCAGCATCCGCCGACGATGTTCAGCCAGTTGTTCTCGGCGAAGTCGCGCAGCAGCGCGGACATCGACTGTGGCGTCTCATCGTATTCTCCAAGCGCGTTCGGCAAGCCGGCGTTCGGGTAGCAGTGGATGTAAATCGGAGCAATGCGCGCAAGCTCCTCGATGTGCGGGCGCATCTCACGAGCGCCGAGGGCGCAGTTGATGCCAACGGTGAGGAGAGGAGCGTGCGAGATTGAGTTCCACGACGCCTCGACCGTTTGTCCGGACAGCGTCCGCCCCGACGCGTCGGTGATCGTGATCGACGCCATCACCGGCAGGCGCACGTCGCGATCAGCGCAAAACTTCTGAATCGCGAAAAGGGCCGCCTTCAGATTCAGCGTGTCGAACGTTGTCTCCGGCAGAAGGATGTCGACGCCGCCATCGACGAGGCCGCGCACCTGCTCGTAATAGGCATCCACGAGCTGATCGAATGTCACGCCGCGAAACGCCGGATTGTTGACATCGGGTGAAAGCGACGCGGTGCGATTCGTCGGTCCGATCGAGCCGGCGACGAAGCGGGGTCGGTCGCTCGAATAGGTATCGACGACTTTGCGTGCGATCTGTGCGGATGCGTGATTGATGTCGTATACGTGCGGCTCGAGGCCGTAATCCGCCATCGAGATTGCCTGCGCGTTGAAGGTGTTCGTCTCGATAATGTCGGCGCCGGCGTCGAGATACGCGCGATGGATCTCCTCGATGATCTGCGGCTGTGTCAGCGACAGAAGATCGTTCGCGCCCTTCAGATCGCGCGGATGATTGCGAAACTGCGAGCCGCGATATCCAGCTTCATCCAGCTTGTATCGCTGGATCATCGTCCCCATCGCGCCGTCCATGATGAGGATCCGCTGCTGGAGCGCTTCGAGTAGTTTTTCCATAAAACACAAAGCCCCGCAAATGCGGGGCCGTTTCCCGCCGGAGCGGGACGAACTCTTGCCGGCTCTTTAGCTTTTTTTAACCTGGTTGAAAGCGGCCCCCAAATCACTCCAGGTGAGCGGCACTGTACCACGGCCGCAGGCGCGGAATCCAGCGGCGAACGGCACGGCAATACGCCTCGTAATCGGTGCCGAACGTGCGCCGCAACGTCGGCTCTTCGTAGACGATCACAAACGCGGTCACAAACAGAAACAATGCCGCGGTTAGGCCAAGCATTAACAGCGTGATGTTCGGGAAAACGATTGCTTCTCCGATCAAAACGAGGCACATGCCGAAGTACAGGTCGAACGGCGCTGGAGTGCCGAGCCCACGCCAGGCGAATTCCCAAACGCACGGCAGGCCAATCGCCGCGCCGATCGCCACAACGATCCAGCCGAGCGCACGAGGGTTGTTGAAGGCTTGCGCGCCGGCGATCCAGCGCGGAACAAAGTACATCCACAACGAAACGAAAAGTGGCGCAACGATCAGCGCGCGAGCTACGGCGAAGAGCCTGCGGGCCATACAGACAACATGCTATCTTCGAAACGATATGTCCACTGTCGCCGAAACTCCGATCGCGCACAGCGACGTTACCAACGCGAAAATTCTGGCCATTTCTGAGGACCGGATTCAAGGCTTCGTGCGCGATCCGATCGGAGAGATTGCGGAGCGCTCCGGCGTCGACAGCGACACGGTCGTCGAGCGTATCCGCGCAATGCTGCGCGCGGGGACAATCCGCCGCGTCCGTCAGACGCTCATGGCCACGAATCTTGCCGAAGGTGCGCTGGTGGCTTGGCAATTTCCGCCGGACAAGGTCGACGCCGCGTTCGACTACATGTTCCAGCAGGATCCATTTTCGGGACACGTTGTCATTCGATCGACAGACGCCGCGACGCCTGGCTCCAATTACCGTCTGTGGACTACGGTGAAAGTGCCGCAGGGTTACTCAATCGAGAAGCATTGTTCGCAGCTCGCCCGCATCACCGCAGCCGAGCGCTTCCGCCTCATGCCCGCCAAGCGCATCTTCGCCCTCGGCGTCGGGCATGTTCGCCGAAAAGCGATCGAGCCGGGGAGCAAGTCGGACGAGCCCGCAGTGGCCAAAGACACGGAGAAAGTGGCGCTGAGTGAGCTCGAATGGCATGTGCTCGATGCGCTCAAGCGCGAGTTCAAAGCGGAAGAAATCAAACGCGATCTCTGGAGCGCGCGTGCCGAAGAAGCCGGCGTGCCGCTGGAGACGTTCTTTCGCGTCGCGGAGGAGCTTAATCGCCGCGGCGTCATCGGCCGCTTCTCGACATTTCTCGAACATGTGAAGCCCCTCGCGACCGGCGAACGCGTCACGCGATTCAATGCGCTCTTTCATTGGGCCGTGCCGCCCGGACGGGAGATCGAAACGGGCCGTGAGATCGGACGCTTTCACATCCTCACGCACTGCTACTGGCGCGAGGGCGGCCCGGAATTCCGCAATGTGAATATCATGGCCGTGGCGCACGGAACCGAAAAGGAAAAAGTGCTCGCCCACAAGCGCGCCATCGATGAGCATCTGACGTCGATTGGCATTCCGGTGAGCTACACGAACGTGTTCTGGGGCGGGCGCAGCGAGATCAAGCCCTCTGAGATTTCGCCGATCGCCTATCGCGAATGGTGTGCGAGCCTCGGCGTTGATCCGGAGATGATGCGAGATTGACCGCTCACCCCCGCTTCGCGGACCCTCTCCCGCCGGGAGAGGGTGGCCGAAGGCCGGGTGAGGGGCTCGCGCTTTTTCTTCTCCTGATCGCAATCGCCGCCGTTGCCTTCACCCAGTCGTACGAGCGCTGGCTCGATCCGATCATCGATACCGGCCGCGATCTGTACATTCCGGAGCAGCTCGCCCACGGTGCGCGACTTTATCGCGACATTCGCTATCAATATCCGCCGTTCGCGCCGTATTTGCTCGCGCTTTTGACCAGCATCATTGGCCACTCGCTTGCGTCGTACACGGTGATCGGACTGCTGCAGTCGATCGTGATCGCCGCGGCACTTTGGGCGATCGGACGGCGGACGGCCGGCACTCTCGCCGGATTTGCCGGATCGCTCTTCTTCGTTGCGCTCAGTTTCTGCGGCGCGACCACATGGGGCGCGAATTTCTTGTTTCCATACAGCTACGGCACAACGATCGGCATCGCGCTGATCGTCATCTCGCTCGCGTTGTTCCTTTTCGATCACTCTTCACTGGCCCTCGCCGCGCTCTTTTTTGCCTCGTGGTGCAAAGTCGAGTACGCGCTCGCTGCGCTCCTACTGGTCGTAGTGCTCGCTGCGGGACGGCGAATCTCGCTTCGACAGATCGTGCCGTTTCTCGTGGCCGAGGTCGTCGCGATCGCGGCAGCGGTTCTGTACTTTCCACATTTTCGCGAGAATGTTCTCGCGGAATCGCTGACCCGTGGTGAGCCGGCGCGCCGATTTTTTGAGAGCGTCTCCGGCGTTACCGATTGGCGGGGGTCCGTCGCGGCCGCGCTCCTGGCCCTACTGGGAATTGTGGCGATCGTCTGGCTGCTGCGCTCGGTTAGGCTACAGATTGCTGTTCCTGCCGTGTTAGCCATCAGCATTTTGATCTCCACGCACGCATTCTTTCGCGCGTGGGGACCTCTGCAGATCGTCGGACTCGTGCAGGGCTTCCGGCAGCGAAACTCAGTTCTCCTCACGCTTTCCGCCTTTTCGATCGCAACCACACTGCGCATTCCACTCAACGTCTCGCCGTTCTGGTACGGCTTCGCCTTCATCGTTCCGACTTACGCGCTGATCGCGTACGTTCTCTTTGATTACGTCCAGCTGGGGGCCCGAGCGATGTGGTGGCTGCCTCTCGTCGCGCTTCTCTGTGGCCGCGATCTGATCGAGCAGCATCAGCGATACGCGCAGAAAGCGTTCGCGATCCAATCACCGCGCGGCACGTTGTACGATGTGAATCCCGACCGCGCCTTCGCGTTCACCGATTTCCTTCGCCACGTCCACGGCGGAACGCTGGTCGTGTTTCCGGAAGGCCTCACTTTGAATTATCTGAGCGCGAGCCGAAATCCGATCAGGTTTCACACATTCACGCCGGTTGAGACGGCGAGTCGCGGTGTTGAGGATTCCATAGTTAGTGAGTTGGCTGCGACGCCTCCCGATCGCGTTGTCGTGCTTACGCGCGACGTTCGCGAGTACGGCTACCGCGGCTTCGGCATAGATTACGACCGGAGGCTCTTCGACTATATTGTTAAACACTATAGTGTTATTCACTATTGGAATCGGCCAGGCTTCCGGATGATCCTCCTGGCGAGAGGGCACGTCTAACGTTTTCAGGGCCGGCGCTCGCCGACCCTCTTCATTTCTTCGCGATATCGCGGCTCGAGCGGCGCGAGACGAATCGCCGACTGGAAAAATTTTCTGGCCGCCGGCAAATCACCCGCCGCTTCGCACACGGCGCCGAGGTTGAAGTTGAGTGCAGCGGAGCCGCGGTTGCGGCGGAGTGCCACTTCCCAGATCGCACGCGCATCGGCCAGGCGATTGGCCTGGATCATGGCCATTCCTTCATCGAATGCCGCAGCACTGTCGTCAAGCTCGATCGTCTCGCGCACGATGCGCGGCGTGATCATCTCCGCCGCGTTGAGCGCGGTGTAACGCGCCGCTTGCTCGAACGCGACATCTCTCTCCTCGGCGCTCAGCGCGGTGCTTCGCGGCGATGTTCCTTCTCCGCGCACGTTCAGCGTCATTAGATTTCGTCCGCGATCGTTGCGGATGTCGAGCCGTGCGGCGCACTCCGCATCGAGCCAGATGTGCAGGCGCTGCACGCGCGAGCCGTACGCGTCGCGTTCGCTTCCCGTCCCACTGCGCATCGTTCCGTTGCAGGTGAAGAGACTGACGCCGATGTACGCATCAGCAGGATGTTGCTTACGCAGCCGCTTGAAGTCCGCTCCCTCGAATGCAGCCAGGTGCTGATTGTCTTCGACTGCGTTGTCGATCCGCAGCGTGCCGGCACGATCGACATACTCGACGAAATTGTTGACGAACGTCGTGACGTGCAGATTGTCGCCGATCGCGTAGATCACCGCGAGGTGTTGGGCCGGCGCGAGATCTTGCGGCGCAGGAACGATACGGGTGAAGGTGAGATGCGGCCCGGCAAGCGCAGCGGTCGCGTGAACGAAAAACACTGCGGTCGCGAGACGAGTCATCAGGATGGTGGATTTTACTAAAAGCGTCCCGCCGCGCGTTCCTTTGCGGGAAGGACTTCGAGGCATGTCGTCCACCAGCCGGTTTCAATCGTCTCGATGAACTCCTCCGGAAGTCTTTCCGCGCGCATCTCAGATGCCAACGCGCCGTGGTCGTACTCGATCGGCAGGAATTCGACTCGAATGTCATCGCCGACCGTCAACATCGTGTACCAGACGTTGGTGCCCCCATCGTTTGCAGGCCGTCCAATCACACCGGCGTTGATGACGTGCCTGCCGTCTTCGAGCCGCTTGTGCCAGTGCAATCCGCTGTGTGTGCACACAATGACGTCCGCTTCATACTCATCGCACATGCGGCGCAGAAAGGGATCAGGCGAAGTCGACCGCCACAGGAACTCGTTGATTTTTCGTGGCGAACCGTGTGACAGCAGAATGCGGCGGCCGTTCGCTTCGAGACGCATCGCCCGCGGCAGCGTCCCCATCCAGCGTTTGTACACGTCGGAGGTGTTCTCAGCCGTATAGTCGTACGAGATCTGCGCGTAGTGGTTGTCGCGCGGATCGGTGTAGCCGCAGTTGCAATCCGTCGCGCCGCTCGAGAGTGACTCTTCGTAGTTGCCTTGAATTCCAGCAATGCCGCGCTCGATGAGCAGCTCTGGAACGCGATTGGGATGCGGACCGAATGCGCCGAGATCGCCGAGGAAGAAGGCGCAGTCGGCGCCGCGTCGATCGATGTCGGCGAGCGTCGCGAGGAGCGCGTGGTAATTCGAGTAAATGCCGCCGATGAGCGCGATGGTGGTCACCTGCATTTGTCACCCTGACCCTGAGCGGAAGCGAAGGGGAGGGGCCTGGGCTGTTGGGTGGCGCGATGAGCCGCATTTTGGCGCCTCCCGCGCCGCCAGTTCCCTCCCCTTCGCTTTCGCTCAGGGTCGGGATGACAGGCTCGCGTCACGTCCTGCATGACACGCCCTCGACCCAGCATGTGTGACATGCGCCATAGCGCAGAGGGAATGGCCGCAGCGTTTCAGCGAGGGTACTTCCCATTCGCGCCTCCGGCGTCTCGATCAAAATCGGACAGACGTACACGCCTTTGCTCGTCACCATGCGGCATGATGAGCACTGCAGTACTTCGGCGTCGGACTCGTTCATGATGTCGATGCGCTCCCAATCTGCGTAGGCGCGCGTTCGTTTCTCTTCCGCCCCGATGCGAAACAGCGGAAGCACTTTCAATCGCGGCTTTGTGAATCCGAACGAGCGAATGAGATCGAGAAAGCGCGCACGCCCTTCGTCGCTGCGGATTCCGTCCGCGGCTTCGGTCACGGTAATCACCGGATTGATTTCCACTTCGGCGAGATTGCGCAATCCGATCATCGCCCGCTCCCACACGCCCGCCCCGCGGATGGCGTCGTGTGATTCGCGATCGAAGCCGTCGAGACTCACGCGAAGATCGAGGGAGTACTCGCTCGCATCGATCAGTTCTCGCAATTCGCGGCAGATCGATTTCCGCAAGAGCATGCCGTTCGTGAGGACCGTTGCCGGCCCCTGCTTCAGCGTCGCCGCGAGAATGGGAATCATTTCTCGATTCATGAACGGCTCGCCGCCCGTGAAGTAGTACTCGCGCACGCCGAGCTCCCGCGCCTCGCGCAGGCGCGCCTCGACATCCGCGAGCGACAGCATGCCGTGCGAGCGATTTGTCGGCGACGATGAGATGAAGCAGTGCGTGCATTCGATGTTGCAAAGCGTCCCAGCCACTTGAAACCAGAGCGTGTCGAGTGCTCGCATCGGGACGTGCGGAATCGTCGTCATTTCGGCAGTGAATCAAGAATCGTCTGCAGTTGGTTCAAGCCGTTCTGCAGCAGAAATGTCGGAGCGCGGCCGTAACTTCGCGACCCGATGAAATAAAAGTTCGGTTCGCCCGACTCGAGGTCCTCCGGCTTAACGCGAGGGATCATCAGGCAATCGGTGATGTTCGAAATTGCTCGATAAAGCCGCGCGGCGCCTTCGGTGACGGGCGATGTCTCGACCGTCAACTCATTCACGTGCCCGGCATCGGGACGATAACCGGTGAAAGCGGCGATCGCATCGAACGACGCGCGCCCCCCGCCGGTAAAGGTCACGTCGAAGTGTCCGTTGTCTGCGATTGTTTCAATCGTCGCGCGGCGCTCGACTGTGAGAAATCGCGGCGGCGATTCAGCGAGATCGTTTGCTCGGCGGACTACGCGCTGCCGCTCCGCGAGAGGATCATTCGCGATGTCCTGGCAAGGGCGTCGATTGGCAGTCCGAACGGCCCATGTCACGCTGGCCTCCGCATCGATGAGTGCGTTGATCGCATTCGCTGCCGAGTGTCCGTGGCCAATGAGTAAGACGCGTTTTCCACCGAGAGACTGTGCATGCAGATCGCCGAGGGTTCGAATCAGCGGCGTCTTCAATCGCAACTCGCCGCGCGCCGGCAGCCCGCCCGCACCGAAGGGACGCGGGATCGTATAGCCGCCGGTTGCGTCGAGCACGACATCGGCTTCGAGAATCTCTTCGCCATCGGGAGTGTCGACGAGCAATCGGAACGGACGTTCGCGGCGAAGTGGATGTCCCGCGTAGTCGCTGCGCGTCAGTCCTCGCCGTCCGACTGCCACAACGGATGATCGCGTCCGGATTTTGTCTCGCAATGGATCGCGCCGCGCCAGCTCAGCAAGAACATCCGCGAACTCGGGGCCGGTCAGGAGCGTGTCGTCTGACGGCAAATCGTTCCCGAGGATCTCGCGCATCGCCGGAACGATGTTCATGCGCAGCGGACTGAAAAGGCGCGTCGGTCCCCAGGTGCGCAACGACGATCCGATCTCGTGTTTCTCCAGGACCGTGACTTCGTGGCCGCGCTCGATCGCGCCTAACGCGGCTGCAAGGCCCATTGGGCCCGCGCCGATGACGATCACGCGCATGATCAGTCGTTACGCGCGAACGTGTTGCATGATTGAACCCAGTGAGCGATGGTGCCGCCTCCGCGAATCACCGCCGCCACGTTCACCGCTTCCGCCATTTCTTCCGGACTGATGCCCGAGCTCATGCAGGCGGTCGAATAGGAGTCGATGCAGTATGGCTCCTGAATCGCGAACGCCACGGCGAGCGCGATCAGCTTCTTTGTCTTTTCGTCGAGCGCGCCCTTCTGCATCGTGGTGGAGTACCAGTTAAGAAAGAGATCGAACAGCTTTGGATTCGTCTTCGCGATCGCGCCAAATCGCGCAAGATCCTCGGACATGTAGTAACTCGGCATGCGAGCTCTCCTTCGAATCGCAGATTGCAGAGCGAGAGGGTCAGGCGATCGGAGGCGCGCGCGAACTGCTGCTCGCTGAATGTGTAGCGGCGGGCTTTAGCCCGCCGTAAACCGGCTGAAGCCGGTCCTCACACATCGCTGCGTAAAAATCTTCAAGTGTGTCGATGTCGGATGAGAGGGGCAATTCGTCGAGCGTCTTGAAATACGCACGGCAACGTGTCGCAAGGTGGCGATCGCCAATCGCGAACGCGGATAACAGCTCGCGCGCCGGTGCGCAGAGGCCGATGAGATTCACTCCACCGTCGCGCGCGGGCGCGATCACAGGACGTCCGGCCTCCAGCGACCGAAAAGCGGATTCGAGATCGAGTGGCGGAGCGACATCTATACCTGTAAGTACTATAGTGTCGAATCCGAGGGCGAATGCGGCATCGGCGCTGTTCGCCAGGCGCTCGCCGAACGTGTTGCCTGTCTGCTCGATGCGCAGAATTTCAGCGTTTACGTGCTTTGCAGCACGGTCCCACGCGTTCAGTAACGATCGAAAGAGCGCGGCGGCGCGCTGAATCGGCAAGCGTTTCGCCGCCGCTTCCTGCTCCGGGGTGCGCGCAAAGATGACGATCGCGCGTGACATCTGGCAGAGTCTACTCCAACGGTAGAATGCCTCCGCATGCGTCTCAACGTAACGAGCGAAATCGGCAAGCTGAAAAGCGTGCTCGTCCATCTGCCCGGACGGGAGATCGACGTCATGGTGCCGCCGATGAT
>QHVY01000459.1 GCA_003223695.1 Acidobacteriota bacterium | reverse complement strand
TGAGGAGAGCGAGGAAAAGAAGTAGGTGCTTGCGCATAGGAGCTCCTGGACGCCCGAAGTACGAATCACGGCATGGTTTCGCTGAATTAGACGGAGAATGATAGCTGGATGAAACGGCCGGTCAGCACCGAGATGTTGAGGGAGCGCCTGGATGCGCTGGTGGCCACCTTTGACATCTCCACGATCACGCCCGACCCACTGGAGCTCGTGCTCCGCTACAACGATCCGCGCGACCAGGAAGTGGCCGGCCTCATTGCCGCAGCTTTCGCGTACGGGCGCGCCGACATCGTCGTTGCGAACGTGGGCCGCGTGCTCGATCGTATGCTTCCGTCGCCGTTCGCGTATTTGTCGGCTTTCCAGCGCGAACGCGCGCTGTCCGACTTCGCCGGCTTCGTCCAATCGCCGCTGCGATTTCAACTTACGGTTCGCTGGGCGAGCTTTTTCGCATCTGCTACAACGAGAGCGACGAGGATATCGGTCCGTCGCTTGCGAGGTTTGTGGAGATTTTGTGTAGCGGCGGCCTTCAGGCCGCCGTCGGCGGGCTAAAGCCCGCCGCTACACTGCGCTATCTGCTCACTTCCCCCAAAGACGGCAGCGCCTGCAAACGCATGAACCTCTTCCTCCGCTGGATGGTCCGCCGCACCCCGCCCGACCTCGGCATCTGGGACTTCGTCGATCCGGCGAAGCTCGTCGTCCCGCTCGACACGCATGTGCATCGCATCGCAACGTTTCTCGGACTCAACAGCCGGAAGAGTGCGAACTGGAAAACGGCGCGGGCGATTACTGATCGACTGGCGAAATTCGATCGCGGCGATCCAATCCGCTACGACTTCGCCATCTGTCGCCTTGGAATTCTGGATCTTTGCAGCCGGAAACGCCGCAAAGAGAACTGCGATGTGTGCCTTCTGCGCGACGTCTGCCGCTTTCCAGTTGTTTGAATCGACGTTCAAGTTTCCGTGCCGTTGATTCAATCCCTTGGACTTCCTCCCTTCCGGAGGAAAGAGTCGCCCACCCGCCGCCGTTCAGAATCATGAAGTTAGGCGCAGTTTGGCAGCGGCACCTCCGTTGAATGGCAGTGGTTCCGCTCGGCCATGCGGAAGATCCTCGCAAACGCGCTGATCCTCATCGTCACCGTGGCGCTTGTCGTCGGTGCGTTTGCCTCATTCCAGCGGAAGCGGTCCACGTTCGAGCGAATCGATTTTACGTTCACGCGCCGTAACGGCGTGATCGTCGTCAAGGGCGTCGATCCGGACAGCAACGCCCAGCGAGCAGGACTGCGGCCTGGCGACGAGATCTGGGTCATCGGCGACACGCCGAGCAACGAGGTCGAAGGGCTGCAAAAGACCCTTCGCCGAATCGGCGCGCCGGTGCCGATGATCGTGCAGCGCGGACATCAGGCATTGAAGCTGACGTACCGCGTGCCCGAACTGAAGATCGACTACCCGTACCTGATCCTCAGCTTCATCGGCTTCCTCTATCTGGCGATCGGCCTCTTCACTTTGTTTCGAGGGGAGCGGCGGGAGAGCACGTTGTTCTATTTCGTCACGCTGCTCTCGTTCGTCGTGTATGTGTACACGCCGGCGGGCGACATCGACTTCAGCTACAAGCTCCTTCAGATCGTCGAAGAAATCGCGACGATTCTCCTTCCGCCGCTGACGCTCAATTTCTTTTTGTTGTTCCCCCGTCCGATCGTCCGGCACAAAGGGCTGATTGCCGCGCTGTACCTCCCGCCGGCGCTCCTCGCGCTTTGGGACATCGATCTGCTGATTCTCAACAATCGCGTGCCCATCGCCGCGCCTTATCACTCGCTCGAGCTGATTCAAAAGTGGGAGATCGTGCATTTCGCGATCTACTTCACGCTCGCGGTGGTGGCGCTGGCGTACACGTATCGCACTGCGGCGGCCGTCGGCAAGAAGCAGATCAAATGGATCTACCTCGGCATGGCGCTGGGGTTCCTGCCGTTCCTGCTCGTCTACATCGTCCCGTATCTGATCGTTGGGTCGGTGAAGCCGATCTACTCGACGATTTCGATTCTGCCGCTCGCGCTGATTCCGCTCGCGTTCGCAGTGTCGATCCTGAAATACAAGCTGTGGGACGTCGAAGTCGTCATCAAAGAGGTCCTCGCGTACTCCGTCACCTTCATGTTCGGCATGGTGGCGTTCTCCACGGTCAATCTCATCCTCTCGCACGCAATCGAGGAGCAATCGGCGCTCGAGCGCAACTTCCTTGCGTTCACTTCGGGACTGATCATTGCCGGCGTCCTCATTCCGGTGAAGGGGCGCATCGAATCGGTCATCGAGATGCTCGTTTACCGCGAGAGTTACCGGCACCGGCGCGCGATGGCGGAGTTCGCGCAGGAACTGGCCACGTTTCACGATGTGCACGAGCTGATCGCGATGATGCGCGAGCGCATGCGCGCGGCGCTGGACATCGAGAAGATGAATCTCTTCACGCGCGAGGGGCGTCTGCTCGTCATCTACGAGATTGAAGACATTCTCCCGCGACGAGTGAACATTGCCGATTTCGGCTCGATGCCGGCGAACG
>QHVY01000458.1 GCA_003223695.1 Acidobacteriota bacterium | reverse complement strand
CTTTCTTTTCACCGCCGCGCTTTTCTGGTGGGCGCTGATTCACGGCCGCTACGGCCGCATGGGTTACGGTGTCGCGGTGATCTACGTGTTCGTGACGGCCGCACACAGCGGCGCGCTCGGCGCGCTGATCGCGTTCTCACCGCAAGTGCTCTATCCGATCTATCAATCGACAACGGCACAGTGGGGACTCGACGCGATCGAGGATCAGCAGCTCGCTGGAATCATCATGTGGATCCCCGCCGGCGTTCTCATGACCATCCTCGGTGTCGCGCTCTTCGCCGCGTGGCTCGGCGAAGCGGAGCGGCGGGTCAAACTCACGCAAAGCGAGATGCTCAAGAAACGGCCGGCTAAAGCCGGCCCTACACTCATGCTCCTCCTTCTACTCGGCTGCAATCGCGAGCAGAAGCAGCTGGCAATGATGTCAACCGGCGGCGATCCGAATCGAGGAAAGGACGCGATCGAGAGGTACGGGTGCAACGCGTGCCACAACATTCCGGGCGTGCCCGGGCCGAAAGGCATGGTCGGTCCGCCGCTCGATCACATGGCCGCGCGCGCGTACATCGGCGGCAAGTTCCCGAACAATCCGCAGATGATGATCCAATGGCTGCAGAATCCGCCCGCTTTCGATTCGCAGAGCGCAATGCCGAACCTCGGCGTCACCGAAGCGGACAGCCGCGACATCACCGCGTACCTCTACACGTTGAAATGATGTTGTTGGCAGCGATCGTCTTTGTAACGAACGAGCGCGCCGGAACGATGACGGCGATCGATTCGACAACGGATAAGGTCATCAAAACGATCTCGCTCGGAACTCGCACCCGCGGCATGGCCCTCAGTCCCGATGGCAGGCGGCTGTACGTCGCGGTCAGCCGGCAATCGCGGTCATCACGCGTCTGCCGTCGGGAACGGATACGGAAGGGCTCGCGATCTCGCCCGACGGGAAACGTCTGTACATTTCGAACGAAGACGCCGGCACCACTTCGATCGTCGACACTATCCGCGTACGAGCTCTCGCTGCGCTCGTGGTTGGAACGGAGCCGGAAGGCGTCGCCGCCAGCCACAACGGCAAATGGGCCTACGTGACCGGCGAGACAAGCAACACGGTCAGCGTCATCGATGCGCGTTCGAATCGCGTGGTCAACAATATTTTCGTCGACGCCAGGCCGCGCGGCGCGCTTTTCAGCCGCGATGACAATCGCGCGTACATCACTTGCGAAGTCGGCGGCAGCGTCGACGTGTTAGACACGAAAACGCAGCGTGTGATCGCACACATCAAATTGCGTCCGGTGGATCATCCGGTGGGAATCGTCCTCTCACTCGATGGCAAACGCCTCTATGTCGGCACTGGTCGCGGCAACGCCGTCGCGGTGATCGACACAGCGACTAACCGAGTTCTGCAGACGATCGCCGTCGGTCAGCGGCCGTGGTGGCTCGGGCTGACGCCCGACGGACGCAAGCTGTACACCGCGAATGGCCTCTCGAACGATGTTTCTGTGATCGACACCGTCTCCAACCGCGTCACGACGACGATCAAAGCGGGCGATGGGCCCTGGGGTATCGTAGTGCGCCCATGACTTTTTACGTCGAGAAGAAACTGGCACTCGGCCCGATCAGCTTTGGCGTTTCTCCGACTCGCAGGACGAATGCGCCCGACGACGATGCGTCGCTCAGCACTGGACCGGCCGGCGAATTCATCCGCCGCCGCACCGAAGGATTTTTCTTCGGTGGCCAGGATCGTTTCACCGGACCGGCTCTGCCAACGACGCCGACGATCGCCAGCAAACCGTTCTGGGAATCGCTGAAGGGCGGCCCGCCCGGCCGCACGTACGGCTTCTTCGCCCTCCTGATCTTCGGATTCATATTCGTTCTTCTCGGCCTCGCTGTCATCGGAACAAAAGGGCCACAAGGCTGGGTCGAAGTCATCCTGGGGCTGGCGATGATCGCCACGCCGATCACTCTCACAGCCCAGGAGCGAAAGAAAATCCGCGAGGAGGAGGAGCGTGCCCGCGCCGAGCGCGAGGCGATCGAGAAGCGGAATCGCGAAATGCTCGCGGCTTACACCACTGCGCTCGAGAAAGCACGCAACGAGCGCAATGAGCAAGCGTTTGCGGAATTGGAGCGCGAGCGGAAAGCCCTCACTCTTCCCTATGAAATTTGGGGACCTGCGGCGCGACGAACCGTTCTGCTCATCGGCTTCGATGAGCTCTCGAAGGACCTACGCAATGTCGCGGAGGCTATGCACCGGGTCGGCGACGCAGCAGGCGTGACGGTGGCGGAGCAGAACGATGTCAAAGCGGATTTGTATCGTACATTGCTATGGCATCTTCTCGCCGATGATCGGCTCGGTCCAGCGCAGGTGCGGCGGCTGGCCACAATCCGCGAAGCATTGGGAATCATGGACGACACAGCGTCCGTGGTTCAGCAGTTTCAACGTATCCGCGGCCTAACACCTCAAACGCTGCCTCGCGCGCGATGCACGACGCAGCTCGGGTTTCAGGAGTACTGCATCTATGAGACGACGAGCGATGACGGTACGCTGCACGTGACGAACAAACGGATGATCGTCGAAGGGAAGAAACGATTCGAGATGCCGGTCGCGCACGCGTTTGACGTGGTCGCCAATGCGGACGAAAGCACGGTTGCAGTCAAAACTGACAATCCGAAAAAGCCGCTGCGTCTTCGCGTTGGCCAGCCGGTGTACGCGGCAGCGATGCTCGATCTGGCGGCGAAGATCGACGAGCGGCCGCGCGGCTTCGCCTAACGCGCTACTTCCCGAATCCGAGGGTGAGCGTCGCGCCGGGCGACTTCAATCCACCCGAGTACTTTGTCCAGGATGCAAGCAGATAAAACACACTCGAGACCCGGGCGCCCATGCCTGCCTGCACGTAGCCAAACGGGTTACGGCTGTTGTGACCCACAGCGGAGCGGAAGAGTTTCGTTCCATCGACGAGGCAGACTTTCGCAAAGGAAACGAAATTGAGCCCACCGGTCGCGCCGCCGATTCGCACATCAGCCTGTCCGATCG
>QHVY01000018.1:8278-14450 GCA_003223695.1 Acidobacteriota bacterium | reverse complement strand
AATACCGCGGTAACGGCACCATCGGGTCGCCATGCCCGCCAAGGACGAAGGCGTGGGTGTTTTCGACGGAGACTTTGAGCTCCATCGCGATGAACGCCCGCATGCGCGCGGAGTCGAGCACGCCGGCCATGCCGATCACGCGTTCGCGCGGAAAACGCGAGACGCGCCGCGCGACCTCGCACATCGCGTCCAGCGGATTTGAGACGACGACGAGAACCGCGTTCGGCGAGCGCTTCACCACTTCGCGCGTGACGCCGGCGACGATCTCCTCGTTTTTCCAAAGCAGATCGTCACGGCTCATGCCCGGTTTGCGCGGCAAGCCGGCAGTGATCACCACGATGTCGGATTTCTCCGTCGAATCGTAATTGTTGGAACCGGTCAGAATTGCGTCGTACTTTTCGACCGGCGCAGTCTCCATCAAGTCGAGGCTTTTGCCCTGCGGCACGCCCTCGATGATGTCGACTACCACGACATCGGCGAGCTCTTTGAGCGCGATCCCCTGCGCAACCGTCGCGCCGACGTTGCCTCCGCCGACGACTGTGACTTTGGTTTTCATGCGTTAAATCACCACAGAGAACACAGAGGACACAGAGATCTTTGTGATCTCTGTGGCCTCTGTGGTGATTCGGGCGCGGATTCTACATGCTTTCAGATTTCACAGCCGTCGCCAACGCGATCGGCGCGACGACGAAAAAGAACGAGAAAGAGCGGCTGCTCGCGGAGTATCTCAGCAAGCTCGATGACGCGTCGCTCGAGCGCGCGGTCGTGTTTTTCTCCGGCTCGCCTTTTCCTCGGCGCGACGAGCGGGTCACCGGAATCGGCGGCGCGGCGATCAGCGACGCCGTTTCAAACGTCACCAGCCGCAGCTCGGACGAAGTGTGGGCAGCGTGGTCGAAGTACGGCGACGCCGGCGACACCGTCGCGGAGAATTTCCCGAACGATCCGTCGCGCACGATCACGCTTTCGGAGCTTGGCGAATTCTTCGAACGCATCGCCGCGACGCAGGGCGCAATCGAGAAGAAGAACGGCTTGGCCGAGCTGCTGCGCAAAGTTAATGCGCAGGGCGCGCGCTATATTGTGAAGATCCTTACCGGCGAACTGCGCATCGGTCTGCAGGAGGGAATGGTCGAATCGGCGATTGCCAAGGCGTTCGGCCGCAAAGTCGATGCGGTGCGACGGGCGAACATGTTCACCGGCGACATCGGCGCAACGGCGCTCCTGGCAAAGGGCGACTCTCTCGAAAGCGCGAAGATGACGCTCTTTCATCCGTTCGCGTTCATGCTCGCGCAGCCGGAGGAGGATCCCGAGGAAATCGTGGCGGCGCTCGGCGAGGGAGCGTTTGCCGACGACAAATACGACGGCATTCGGGCGCAGATCCACAGCGATGGCGTGCAGGTACGGATTTACTCGCGAACACTCGACAACGTGACGCATCGCTTTCCGGAAATCGAAGCAGCCGCGCGGCAGCTCGGCCGCGGAGTCATTCTCGATGGCGAAATCGTCGCCTTCAGCGATCGCATCCTCCCATTCGCCGTCATCCAGACGCGCCTCGGCCGCCGCAAGGTTACGGACGCGTTGCTGCGCGATGCGCCGGTTGCGTTCTTCGCGTTCGACTTGCTTTACGAGAATGGCGAGCCGCTTTTCGAATTGCCGCTACGTGAGCGCATCGAGCGATTGCGCGAAATCATTCGTGACGGCGCGATTCGTCTCTCCGATCAAAGTCCCATCCGCGATGCTGCGCACATCGACGAGTTGTTCGACTCCTCTCGCGCTCGGGCAAATGAGGGGTTGGTCATCAAGGATCCCGGCTCGATCTACACGCCCGGCCGCCGCGGCAAGTCGTGGTTGAAGTACAAAAAGGCGCTGGCGACGCTCGATTGCGTCGTCACGGCAGCGGAGTATGGTCATGGCAAGCGCCGCTCGGTACTGTCCGACTACACGTTTGCAGTTCTACGAGACGGAGAGCTGGTCAATATCGGCAAGGCGTATTCAGGGCTGACAGATGTTGAGATTGACCAGCTCACGAAACACTTCAAAGAAACCACGCGCGCGCAGCACGGGCCCGTGCACATTGTCGAGCCGCAAGTAGTCCTGGAGATCGCCTTTGATCGCATTCAGGAGTCCGCGCGCCACAAATCGGGTTACGCTTTGCGTTTTCCGCGCATCGTGCGCATTCGAGACGACAAAACGGTCGATCAGATTTCGACGATTGACGAGGTGCGGCGCATTTATGAAGGGCAGTTGAAACGCGAGAAGGGCGTGTCATCCTGAGCCGCGCAGACGGTGAAGCATCCCCTCCGCAAGTACGAAGGGGATCCCTCGCTTCGCTCGGGATGACACGGTACGCTATCCTCGCGCGTCCAAATGCCTCAGCTGGTGCATAACACGTTCATCTCGAGGAAGCCACAGGACCTCGTCCTGACCGATGGCTTCCAATTCACGCATGGACAAACGATCGCGCCGTTCACGATCCGGTACGAAACATTTGGAGAGCTGAACGCCGACCGCTCGAACGCGATCCTCGTCTGCCACGCCCTTTCGGCAAGCGCGCACGTTGCCGGCAAGTACACCGACAACGATGACGAGCGTCCGGGATGGTGGGACGGGCTGGTCGGTTACGGCAAGGGCATCGATCTCGACAAGTACTTCGTCGTTTGCGCCAATCTGCCCGGCTCGTGTTTCGGTACGACGGCTCCATCGTCGATCGATCCAGAAACCGGCAGGCCGTACGGCTCCCGATATCCATGGCCAACGATCGAGGACATGGTCCACTCCCAAAAACGTGTCCTCGATCACCTCGGCATCTCTCATTTGAAATCGATTGCCGGCGGTTCGTTAGGCGGCATGCAGGTGCTGATGTGGACCGCGCTCTATCCCGCGTTCAGCGACTCGATCATGGCGATGGCGTGCGGCGCGGCGGTGCCGGTGCAGGGAATCGCGTGGCACGTCATCGGCCGCAAAATGGTCGAAAGCGACGCGCACTTCAACAGCGGCGATTACTACGGACATGAGCCGCTGCGCGGTCTGCAGATCGCGCGCATGGTCGGGCACATGACGTATCTCTCCGCGCAGGCACTGCAATCGAAATTCGGCCGGCGCCGAAGAGGAAACACGCGCCAATTCGAGATCGACTCGTACTTCGAATATCAGGGACAGAAATTCGCGAAGCAGTACGACGCGAATTCGTACATCCGAGTGCAGGCGGCGATGGACGAGATGGACATGCTCGAGCAGTTCGGCTCGATTGAAGCGGCATTCGCCAAGTGGCGGGGACAGACACTGATCGTGTCGTTCGACACCGACTGGTTGTTTCCGATGCCTGAAGTCGAACGAGTGGAGCAGGCGATGTTAGTGAACGGAACGCCGGTGCATCACGAGCGGATCTCCTCGCCCAACGGTCACGACACGTTCCTGATCGATTACGACCTGATCACGCCACCGGTACGGGCGTTTCTGAAGCAGCTTTGATCGGCGCGCGATACCCGCACTCCGGATTGTTGCAAAGCTCGATGTGCCCTTCGCGCTTCGTCTCTTTCTCCATGAGGTACGGCGCGCCGCATTTCGGGCAGGGGCGGGGGACCGGGCGGTTGTTCATGGCGAATTCGCACTTCGGGTAGCGCGAGCACGAATAGAAAATGCCGCGACGCGACCGGCGTTCGACGAGCTCACCCTCGCCGCATTGCGGACATTTGACGCCGGTCGGCTTCGGCGGAACGCGCATGCCGCCACCAATCTTGCGAATGTTGCGGCAGTCCGGGTAGCCGGAGCAGCTATAGAACGGGCCGTATCGGCCGCTCTTCATCACCATCTCTTTGCCGCATTTCTCGCATGGCGGCTGAGGCTCGGTCGGCAAGCCCGCTTTCAGCAAACGCGGATCTTTCGTGCTCTTGCAGTCCGGATAACCTGTGCAGGCGAAGAATTGACCGAAGCGCGATCGCTTGAGCGTCATCGGCTTGCCGCATTTTTCACAAATGATCGTGTCGTCGCCTGCTTCCGCGGCGTCACCCTTTGCGATTTCCTTCGTCGTTTTGCACTCGGGATAATTCGAGCAGGCGAGGAATTCGCCGAAGCGGCCGAACTTGATGACCATGGGCGAGCCGCAGTTTTCGCAGAACTCGTCGGTGACGATGCCCTCGCCTTTGATCTGCTGCATCTCTTTCTCGGCGCGCTTGAGATCCTTGCGGAACTTCACGGAGAATTCGCGCATCAGCTCCGTCCACTCCATCTTGCCGTCTTCGATTTCATCGAGCTCCTCTTCGAGCCGCGCCGTGTAGGTCTCGTCGATGATGTCGCCAAACGACTGCTTCAGCAGCGTGGTCACCAGACTGCCGAGCTGCGTGGGGTGGAACTTGCCATCGTGTTTGTATGTGTAGTCGCGCGCCTGAATCGTAGTGAGGATCTGGCCGTACGTTGATGGACGGCCGATGCCATTTTCCTCGAGCGCTTTCACCAGCGTTGCTTCGGTGAAGCGCGGCGGCGGCTGAGTGAAATTCTGCTTCGTCTCCAGATCGAGAAGCGCCAGGCGCTCGCCCTCGGTCATCGGCGGCAATGCGCGCTCGTTCTCCGCCTTCTCCTCTTCATCTTCTTCCGTTGAATCCTGAAAGACCGCCAGGAAGCCGGCAAACTTCTGCACTTCGCCCGAGGCGCGCAGCGTATGCGCTCCGTTTTGGATGTCGACATCGGTCACATCGAAGATCGCGGGCTTCATCTGTGACGCCACGAAACGGTCCCAGATCAATTTGTAAACGTTGTATTCCTCGCGCGTGAGGAAGTCTTTGATTTTTTCGGGATCGAATTCGAGGGAGGTCGGACGAATGGCCTCGTGCGCTTCCTGTGCCTGCGCAGCTTTTTTCACTTTGTAGACATTCGGCTGCTCCGGCAATATATCTTCACCATATTTAGTACTGATATATTGTCGTACTTCGCCGATAGCGTCGTTGCTGACACGAACGGAGTCGGTACGCATGTACGTGATCAGCCCCGCGAATCCGAGGGTTCCGAGCTCTTTGCCTTCGTAGAGCTTCTGCGCGATCTGCATCGTCCGCTTCACCGGGTACTTGTAGCGGTTGTATACCGTCCGCTGAAGCGTCGACGTGATGAATGGCGGCCCGGCAGATCTTTTCTTTTCTTTTCGAGTGATCGTCTCGATGACGAAGCTGCCGCTCTTGAGCGCCGCTTCGATCTTGCGCGCGTCCTGCTCGTTTGCGACTTCCGCCTTCTTGCCCTCGACCTTCGTCAGCTTGGCGATGAATGGCGGCGGATTGCCGGCCTCCAGCTTCGCCGCGAACGTCCAGTACTCCTGCGGAACGAACGCTTTGATCTCCTCTTCACGGTCGACGATCATCTTCATCGCCACCGACTGCACTCGCCCCGCGCTCAATCCGCGGCGCACCTTGTCCCAGAGCAGCGGCGAAAGCTTGTAGCCGACCAGGCGGTCGAGCACGCGCCGCGCCTGCTGGGCATTGACCTTGTTCATGTCGAGATCGGTCGGATTCTCGATGGCCTTGCGCACGGCGTTCTTCGTGATCTCGTGGAAGAGCACGCGCCGGACCTTCGTGGCGTCCTTGCCGAGGAGGCTGAGGACGTGCCAGCCGATGGCCTCTCCCTCGCGGTCAGGGTCGGAGGCGATGAAGATCGTGTCGGCCTTCTTCGCGGCGGCCTTCAGCTCGCTGACGACCTTCTCTTTCCCCTCCAGCACTTCGTACTTCGGCTCGAAGGTTTCCTCGTCGACGCCGAGCTCGCTCTTCGGGAGATCGCGCACGTGTCCCACGGACGCTTTGACGATGTAGTCCTTCCCGATGAATTTGTTGATCGTCTTCGCTTTTGCGGGCGATTCGACGATGACGAGGTTCTTGGCCATTGCAGAACGCCGGAAACGGGACCGATGAACCGCGAAATTCCTCGCGCGCGCGTCACGCGCGCGTGCGCGCGAGGCGGCGGGAGCTACTCTTCGTCGTCCTCGTCTTCGGGACCGGCTGCCTTGTATTTCTTGGTCTTATTGTAGAGAGTCTTGTAGGAGATGCCGAGGATCTCGGCGGTTTTGCGGCGGTCACCGTCGGTCATGTTGAGCGTTTCTTCGATGACGATGCGTTCCACTTCCTCCATCGGCTGACCCAGTGGAATCGTCACCGCGTTCTTGCCTCGGCGACGCCGCGAGCCCAGCAGCTTGTCC
>QHVY01000018.1:0-8211 GCA_003223695.1 Acidobacteriota bacterium | reverse complement strand
GAAGTCCGGCTCGATATTGTCGACTTTCTTCTCTTCTGTCTCATTCAGCTTCTGCAGAAAGAAGTGCGCGAAGAGAGGAATGTCCTCGAGTCGCTCTCGAAGCGGCGGGACCTCGATCGGGAAAACGTTCAAGCGGTAGTAGAGATCTTCCCGGAGTTTGCCGTCGGCGATCGCCTTTTGCGGATCGCGGTTCGAGGCAGCGATAATGCGCGCGTCGATATTGATTTCCTCGTTCCCGCCGACGCGGCGGAATCGTCCCTCTTCGAGCACGCGCAGTAGCTTCACCTGCAGCTCGATCGGCATCTCGGTAATCTCATCAAGAAATACCGTGCCGCCCTTCGCCAGCTCGAAGTAGCCCTCACGACGTTTGATGGCGTTCGTGAAGGCGCCCTTCTCATGGCCGAAGATTTCCGACTCGATCAGCGTCGGTGAGATCGCGCCGCAGTTGAAAGCGATGAATGGTTTGTTCTTCCGACGAGAGAGTGTGTGAATCGTGTTGGCCACGACTTCTTTTCCCGATCCCGACTCGCCGACGATGAAGATTCCAGCGTCGGTATTGGCCACCATCTCCACTTCTTCGAACAGCCGCTGCATAGAACGCGACTTTCCGACGAGGTGTCCCAATGCACCCATCTTCTGCAACTGACGGCGCAGCTCGAGAATCTCCTGCTTCATCAGTTGCTTGTCTTCGACGGTGGTGAGAATGACTTGCAGGCGAGGCAGATCCACCGGCTTCGTCACGTAATCTTCGGCGCCGACCTTCAGCGCCTTGACTGCGGAATCGACGGTCGCATGTCCGGTGAGGATCACCACGGACACATCGGGATAGGTCTCTTTGATCTTGTGCAGAAGGTCGAGTCCCGAACCATCGGGAAGTTTCAGATCGACGATCGCCACATCCGGCACGAGCTTGGATACGGCGGCCCAGCCAGCCTTGACGGTGTCGGCCACCTCGACCTCGTAGCCCCACTCCTCAACGACGTCGGCCATGCCCGCGCTTGTCGCGCGATCGTCGTCAACAATCAGGACTCGCTTCATTGATCTCCCAGCGGTAGAGAGAACCGTAGTGTCACCTTATCATGTTCCTGAGTGGCATTCAGCTCTCCGCCGTACGTCTCGGCGATCAACCGCGCCGCCGCCAGCGAGAGATCCGGATTGCCAGCCGGGTCCGTGTAGTAGAACTTGAAAATTTTGGTCAGTTCGAAATCACTTTCGGCCACGCGGCCGGACATCAGAAGATGCAGACGCTCGTTCGATCGTTCAATCACAATCGTGCAGTCGTCTGCCTTGAAAATCTTCGTCGCTCCCTCGAAGAACATCTTCAGCGCCTGTCGAATTCTGGACTCGTGCGCGCGGACGAAGGTCGGCGTACTGATCTGGAATTCCTTATCCGCCGCACTTGCCGCCTCGGCGCACAACGGCGCGACATCGACCAGCGGCGGCTCACCCTCGCCCTTCGGCGGAGTGGAGAGCAGGAAGAAGACATCGAAGATTCGCGCCATACGGCGCAGCTCGGTTTCAATGGCTGCTGCGTAATTGGCGATTTTTTCGTCGCCGCTCGATTCCGCCAGCTTCGCCACGCGCATGCGCAGAAGCTCGAGGTTCAACACCGCGACATTCAGCGGCGTCTTTAGATCGTGCGCCGTGTCGGCGCTGCGGAGAAAATTCGCGCGCGCGAACTTCTCGAGCCACGGCTCCATAGGAGTTGTCGGTTGTCGGTTGTCGGTTGTCAGGAGAGGCGCTCCCACCGACAACTGACAACTGACCACTGACAACGCGCGAAGCGCATATCTACATCCCGCGATGGACGTTGATCATCGCCACCGACTCTTCGAGCCGCCCTTCGACAATCGCGAATTGCGGATCGTGCGATGACAGCTCAGCGAGCTCGCGCTCCAGCTTTACGCGCTCCGCTTCCGCGGTGGCGACATCCATTTCCTGCGGTAGCCGCGCGGTCTCGGCCATCACGATCACCCGATCGGGCAGAATCTCGGCGAAACCCCAGGAAATAACGAGAACCTGCGGCGCGCCGTTTTCGCGATAGCGCATGACGCCGACTCGGAGTGCCGCAAGCAGCGGCGTATGACCGGGCAAGATTCCGATCTCGCCGTCGCTCGCCGGCAGAACGAGTTCCACCGCGTCGGTCTCGACGATCTTTCGTTCGCGTGTGACCACCGTCAGATGGAAGCTGGTCGGTAGCTGATCTGCCATTGGTTGTTAGGCCGCCTGTTTGCGGATCTGCTCCGCTTTCTGCACTGCTTCCTCGATCGTGCCGACGTTGTAGAACGCCTGTTCCGGCAGCTCATCGTGCTTGCCTTCGACGATCTCCTTGAACCCGCGGATCGTGTCCGCAATCTTGACGTATTTTCCTTCGACGCCGGTGAACTGCTGCGCGACGTGGAACGGTTGCGACAGGAATCGCTGAATCCGACGCGCGCGGCCGACGACGATTTTGTCTTCTTCCGACAACTCGTCGATGCCCAGGATGGCGATGATGTCCTGGAGGTCTTTGTACTTCTGAAGCACCGCCTGAACGGCGCGCGCGGCGTTGTAGTGCTCGTCGCCAACGATGCGCGGATCGAGAATGCGCGAAGTGGACGCGAGCGGATCGACGGCCGGATAGATTCCGAGCTCGGCGATCTGACGCGAGAGAACTGACGTCGCGTCGAGGTGCGCGAATGCCGTAGCCGGCGCGGGATCGGTGAGATCGTCAGCAGGAACGTAAATCGCCTGAACCGAAGTGATCGAGCCGCGCTTCGTGGAGGTGATTCGCTCCTGCAGCTCGCCCATCTCCGTCGCCAGATTGGGCTGATATCCGACCGCACTCGGCATCCGCCCTAACAGCGCCGATACTTCTGATCCCGCCTGCGTGAAGCGGAAAATGTTGTCGATGAAGAGCAACACGTCGCGACCCTCGGCATCGCGGAAGTACTCTGCGACTGTTAGGCCGGTGAGGCCGACGCGCAGACGTGCGCCGGGCGGCTCGGTCATTTGTCCGTAAATCAGCGACGCTTTCGACTTCGACGGATCGCCGGGCACGATGACGCCGCTCTCCGCGAATTCGAGCCAGAGGTCATTCCCCTCGCGCGTGCGCTCGCCAACGCCGGCAAACACGGAGTAGCCGCCATGCGCTTTTGCGACGTTGTTGATCAGCTCCATGATCAAAACGGTTTTCCCCACGCCGGCGCCGCCAAACAGGCCGGTTTTGCCTCCCTTTGTGTACGGCTCGAGCAGATCGACGACTTTGATTCCGGTTTCAAACATCTCGACATCCGTCGACTGCTC
The DNA here is from genome assembly GCA_003223695.1 of Acidobacteriota bacterium. Classification (GTDB taxonomy): domain Bacteria; phylum Acidobacteriota; class Thermoanaerobaculia; order Gp7-AA8; family Gp7-AA8; genus Gp7-AA10. Next base: position 4,926 of record QHVY01000018.1, on the reverse strand, counting down.
CTCGAATGAAGGTGGATTGCGATGGATCGGCCAGCGCTCCTTCGCCTTCACCTCTCCCTTGTTATCGACCGGCTCGCCTAACACGTTGATGATGCGTCCGAGGGTTTGCTCACCGACGGGGACGGAGATTGCCGAGCCGGTGTCGATCGCCTTCATTCCGCGGACCATTCCGTCGGTCGGCTTCATTGCCACGCAGCGAACCTGTCCTTCGCCGATGTGGTTCGCCACTTCAGCGACAACGTCGATCGGCACTTTCCCGAGCTCACCTTTGTCGACGATGCGGATTGCGTTGTAAATCGCGGGAAGATGCCCTTCCTCGAACTGCACATCGACCGCGGGGCCGATGACTTGAATCACTTTTCCTGTTCTTTGCTCTGCCATTTTTCTCTCCGTTGGCTGTTGGCCGTTGGCTGTTGGCCGTCCCGCCCCCTCGGCGAACGGCGAACGGCCAACGTCTAGCCCTCCTGCGCGGCTGCGCCGCTCACAATCTCAATGATCTCCTTGGTGATCGACGCCTGGCGAATGCGGTTGTAGGTCAGCGTCAGGTGGCCGATCATGTCCGATGCGTTCTTTGTTGCCGCCTCCATCGCCGTCATGCGCGCGCCCTGCTCGGAGGCGGCGGATTCGAGCAGAATGCGATAGAGCTGAAATTCGATGTGCTTGGGGAGCAGCTCGCTCAAGATCTGTATCGGTCCAGGTTCGTAGAGATACTCGACTTCTTCTCCAACCTCGTCCCAAGCGCGTTCGATCGGCAGCAGCCGTTCGACGATGACACGCTGGGCGATGATCGATTTGAACTCGTTGTACACCGCATAAGCGGCGTCGATTTTCTCGCTGATGAAATCGTCGATCAGCATTTTGGCGAAGCCGCGCGCGACGTCGAGGGTCAACGCCTGAAAGACATGTGCCCCTTGACGAATCGGAATGGTCCTGCGCCGAAAGAAATCGTTCGCCTTCCGGCCGATCGGAAGCAGCTCCACCGATTCCCAACTGTGTTCTTGAATCGCATTCATGGTGGCGCGGATGACATTCGAATTGAACGCCCCGCAAAGGCCCTTATCGGCGGTGACCACCACGAGCAGCACATTTTTTTCTTCGCGGGCGTGGAGAAGCGGATGCTCGAGCTCTTCCACGCGGGTGGCGATGGAGGTCAGCACTTCGCGCAACGCGGCCGCGTACGGCCTCGCTGCGAAGATGCGCTCCTGCGCGCGGCGGAGTTTCGCCGCGGCCACCATCTTCATGGCCTTGGTGATCTGCTGCGTGTTTTTCACGCTGCGGATGCGGCGGCGAATGTCGATCGTGTTTGCCATTACGCGGCGGCGACGGCCTCTGCGCGATCTTTCACATAATCGCCCTTGAATTCGTTGATCGCCGATTTCAGATCGTTCGCCAGCGCGTCATCGAACTTCGGCGCCTTCTCCAGTCTCTCGATGAGGTCGGCGCGATTGTCGAGTAGCCACTGATGCATGTTCGCTTCGAACGGGCGAATCGCCTCCACTTGCAAGTTATCGAGAAATCCCTGGGTGCCCGCGAAGACCGACACCACCTGCAATCCGATGCGCATCGGCTGATATTGTCCCTGTTTCAGAATCTCGACGAGGCGGCGACCGCGATTGAGTTGCGCCTGCGTGACTTTGTCGAGATCGGAGCCGAACTGCGCGAACGCGGCAAGCTCGCGATATTGCGCAAGGTCGAGACGCAGCGTGCCAGCAACTGCGCGCATGGAGCGAATCTGCGCCGAACCGCCGACGCGCGAAACAGAGATGCCGACGTTGACTGCCGGCCTAACGCCGGAGTGAAACAGATCCGTTTCGAGGTAGATCTGGCCGTCGGTGATCGAGATGACGTTCGTCGGAATGTACGCGGAGACGTCGCCCGCCTGCGTCTCGATGACCGGCAGCGCGGTCAGCGATCCACCGCCCTTTTCGTCACTGAGCTTCGCCGCGCGCTCGAGGAGTCGCGAGTGCAGGTAAAACACGTCGCCCGGGTACGCCTCTCGGCCGGGCGGGCGGCGGAGCAGCAGCGAGATTTCTCGATACGCCTGCGCGTGCTTCGACAGATCGTCGTAGATGCAGAGCGCGTGCTGCTTGTTGTACAGGAAGTATTCCCCCATCGCGCATCCGCCATACGGCGCGAGATACTGCAGCGGCGCCGGCTCGGACGCCGACGCGCTGACGATAATCGTGTGTTCCATCGCGCCGTAGTCTTGGAGGGTTTTCACGACCTGCGCGACGGTCGATTTCTTCTGACCGATCGCGACGTAAATGCAGATGACGCCTTTCCCCTTCTGATTGATGATCGTGTCGACGGCTATCGCCGTCTTGCCGGTCTGTCGATCGCCAATGATCAGCTCGCGCTGACCTCGGCCGATCGGAATCATCGAGTCGATCGCTTTCAGTCCGGTCTGCAGGGGCTCCTTCACCGGCTTTCGATCGACGACGCCGGGTGCGATGCGCTCGATGCCGTAATACTCGGCAGCTTGTATCGGACCCTTTCCATCGATCGGAACGCCGAGCGGATTGACTACCCGCCCGACCATCGCGGGGCCGACGGGCACGGACATGATGCGTCCAGTGCGCTTCACCTCGTCGCCCTCTTTGATCATCTGATATTCGCCGAGGAGAACGACGCCGACGTTGTCTTCTTCGAGGTTCAGCGCGAGGCCGACGACGTCATGCGGAAACTGCACGAGCTCGCCGGCCATGACGCGATCGAGGCCGTAAACGCGCGCGATGCCATCGCCAACGGTGACCACCGTGCCGACCTCGGCGACATCCACGGCTTTCCCGATGCCGGTCAAATGCTGGCGAATGATCTCTGTGATTTCTTCAGCTTTTAAATCAGTTGCCATAATATATTATCCTAATGATTCACGGAATCTGCTGATCTTTCCCAATACTGAGGCGTCGTAGACTTCACTGCCGATTTTGGCGACGAAGCCGCCGATCAGAGTCGGATCGGTGGTCACAATCATCTCGACCTTGCGGCCCGCTTTCTTCTCCAACGTGCGCCGCAACTCCGCCTGCTCCTCTTTCGTCAGCTCGTGCGCTGACCGGACTTCGGCGGCCACCGTGTCCGTCGCCTGACGAACCATTTCCGCGAGCGCCTCGACAACCGAATCGAGATCGTTCATCCGGTGATTGCCGATCAGCACTCCCAGGACTTTCATGGTCATGTCGGAGAGGCCGAGACGCTTGCCGATCGTGGTGGTGACTTTCAGTTTTGCGTCGTGCTCGATGCCGGGGTTCGGATAAAGCTCTTGAAGATCGCCCGATGATTTTCGGACATCGTCGAAACGCGCGAGCTCGAATCGGATTGCGTTTGCTTTCTCCGGCGATTGAACAACGTCCATGATCGCGCGCGCGTAAGGTCGCGCGAAACGGCGGATCACGATTCGACCTCCTCGACCTGATTCAGGCTGTCGCGAAACAATTTCTCGCGATCGGCATCAGTGATCTTGTCGCGCAGGAGCTGCTCGGCGCGTTCGCTGGCGAGCTGTCCCGCGTATTCGGTCAGCTCATGACGTGCGTGCTTGAGCCGGTTGTCGACCTCGCCCCGCGCGCTCTGCAGAATCTTCTGCGCCTCGGCCTCCGCCGCGGCGATCATCTCGCGCTTCTGCCGCTCGCCTTCAATCTGCGCGCGCTCGCGAATCTGGCGAAGCTCTTCCTCGAGCTGCGTCAAGCGCTTCTGGATATCGGCGGCCATCTGATCCGCCTTGGTCCGGCGCTCCCGCGCTTCCTGCGCATCGCGCTGAATCTGATCGTGCCGCGACGCGAGCGCGCCCTTGACCGGACCACGAATGAGCCAGCCAAGAACTCCGAGAAACACGATCATGTTCGCTAGCTTCCAGATCCACGAAGGCAAACCGAGAAACTTTGGGCCCTCGTGCGCACCGCCTGCATTCTCTCCGGGATGGGCGGTTTCGGCGCCTACTTTTTCAGAACCATGAGCAACTTCATTCGGCTGTTGCGATTCCGGTTTCTGCGCGTAGACGAATGCTGCGAGCAGAGATACGAGCAAGGCAATTGCCGCCGTCCTCAAACGCTTCTCCCAAGGATTCGTTCGGCAGCGAAGCGAGCGAGAGATTCGGCATCGCGAACGAGTTTCTTGCGAGCTTCGTCGACATCGCGTTTCAGCCGGTCATCGGCTTCGGTGACCAGCTTCTTCGCTTCGTTGGTCGTTCGCTCCACCAAGCTCGCGCGCTGCGCGCCCGCCTCGGCGCGAAACTTCTCGCGCAACTGCGACGCATCTCGCCTCGTGTCGTGCAGTTGGCGCTCGATCTGATTCGTCGCCTCGTTAAAGCGCCCGAGCGATTGCTCGTAGATTTCCTGCGCCGTTCGCGCCTCGCTATCCCGCGCTTCCAGCACGTTATTGATCGGCCGGAGGAAAAATCGCGTCACGACGAAGTACTCGGCGATGAAGATCACCACCACGGCGAGCAGGGATAGATCGGGCATCAGATTGATTTGCATACGTTTTTGGAGCCGGGGACCGCGGCGGCGAGGCCGTCGCCTTTTACCATAGGAAACAAGTGTTGTCACCCTTTGGGTTACGTAGAGCCGACTCTCAGTCGGCTCGCGCCGGCTGGAGAGCCGGCGCTACATGTCATACAAAGCCATTCTGGCCCGCGCCGACGGTTTTTTCCGGTCGGTCATGCAAGCCCAGCCGCAGAACCTGCAGTGCGGCCGCGGCTGTTCGCTGTGCTGCTACGGACTCTTCGAGATCAGCGCGGCCGACATCCCGATGCTCGCCGAAGGTTTGGAGAAGCTCCATCCGATGCGCCGGCAGAAAATCGTCAGGAGGGCGGCGGAAATCCTCGCCGAGTCTCACCGTCCAAACCTGCGAGAGACGAATCCGCTCGCGAAGGAGGAATTCTTTGATCGCACAGCGGCGGTGGCGTGCCCGAATCTGAGTGAATCAGGCGAG
>QHVY01000017.1 GCA_003223695.1 Acidobacteriota bacterium | reverse complement strand
CCGTCGCAATCTTCACACATGCATCGCAGATGTACACGTTCGGACCGGCGATGAGCTTTTCAACCTCATCCTCGCTCTTGTTGCAGAAGGAGCATCGCAGACGTGTGGTCATTCTGATCGTGTGTATATCACCACAGAGGCACAGAGATCACGGAGATGTCTCTGTGCGCTCTGTGTCTCTGTGGTGAACACCTCTATTTTTTAGCGCGAAGTGAGCTTCATCTTCCGGATGATCGCCTGGAATCGTGGATCGTCACGGACGAAATCAAATTCGCGATTGACGTTGATGTACGGGATGGCTCCCTCATTGCGTGAGAAAGACTCCTCCAGATTGGCCACGGTCCGCTCGCGATCTCTCAGAAACGCATAGGCTCTCGCCTTGGCCCATCGGGCTTCATCCTTCGAGATGACGGGATCGGCCAGGTACAACCGAATGACACCGGAGACGCCGACGCTTGGATATTGCTTGTCGATGTTCGCTGCCAGCGCTGCAAAGCCATCGCTCTTCAATCCTCGTGAAAATTCTTTGACGGCTTCGTCTTCTCGGCCGATCGCATGAAAAAGCCAGAAGAGCTTGAAGTGTTGCTCTGCGTCGTCGGGATAGAGACGCATCAGAACCTGCCGCCGTTCGATGGCCTCGCGCGTTCGACCGCCGAACTCGAGCGCGACGGCGAGAGTGCCATTTGCGTACCACGACAGAGGATCGATTTGCACCGCGATTCGCCCTTCGCGAATGGCCTCATCCGGACGTCCGAGCCGAGTGAGCAAGAGCGAATACCACTGATGGGCGATGATGTAGTTTGGATTGGCGGCGATCGCGCGGCGAAAGTTGGATTCGGACGTAACGTAGTCATAGGTGAATCGATCGAGCGACGCTAGCGTGGTATAGGCCTCCGACAGGTGAGGATCGATCTGCAGCGCTTTGTTCGCCAGTGAACGCGCTGTCTGATCGTCGGTTGGCAAATGCTGCGTGTTCCAGCCGGCGCGGGTGGCATAGCAATCCGCGAGGCCGGCGTAGGCAAGCGCGAATTTCGGATCGTCCTTGATCGCCTGCTCGAAGAAGGCCATCGCCGGACCGAAATTCGGCGGGACCTTGTTCCACTCGTACCGGCCGCGGAGGTAGAGCAGATACGCCTCTGAATTGATCTGAGATCGAGATGGTTCGTTGCCCAGTTTCGATCCGATCTGCGCTGCGATATCGCGGGCGAGCTCGCCTTGAAGCGACAGCACGTCGCCGATTTCACCGTCATAATCGCTGGCCCAGAGGTGGCGATCCGTTCGACCGTCGAGAAGCTGTGCGGTGACGCGCACTCGCGACCCGTTGCGCACCACCGATCCTTCGACCAGCGCGTCGACTCCAAGCTCGCCTGCGATCTGTTTCAGGGAAGCATGGCTGGATTTGAAGCGCATCACGGATTGGTGCGAGATGACGCCTAATCCGCGGATCTTCGCCAGATCAGTAATGAGCTGATCGGTCATTCCATCGGCGAAGAACTCCTGCTCCTGATTTTTGGAGAGATTCGTGAGCGGAAGAACGGCGATCGAGTGGATCGATGTCGTTTTCGGTGTCTTCTCGAAATAAGCCGTGGCCCCGATGACGATCGCGAGCGCGGCCACGGCCGGAACGAATTTGCCCCATGCCGGCAGTCGGCGCGCGCCGATGAAGCGGTAGCCGCGCCGGCCGACGGTCTCGATGAACCGCGGATCCTCGGCCGAGTCGCCGAGGGCTACGCGCAGCTTGTTGATGGCCGTGTTAAGGCCGCGGTCAAACTCGACGAATGTCCCCGCCGGCCAGAGAGCAGCGGCCAGCTCTTCGCGCGTAACGACATTCCCGGTGGCGGCAACCAGAATCTCGAGGATTCGAAACGGTTGTTCCTGAAGAGATACGGGAACTCCCTTCTTTCGCAGCTCGCGCGAGCGAAGGTTGACTTCGAAATCATCGAACCGGATGACATCGGCCATGGCTGGATCGGCGACAGTTTACACCTCAGGTGATCGTCGGGTGATCGAAGATGATCGGCGGTCAATAGCCATTTTTCGTTCGGAGCGGCAGCTTGCTGTAATCATGAAAAAGTCGCTACTGATGTTGTCAGCGCTCGCATTTCCACTCCTTGGGCAGACGTTCTCGGACTGGACACCGCCGGTCAATCTCGGTTCGACAGTCAACACCAGCAGCAATGAACAGTTTGTATTTGTCGCCAAGAATGGCCTCACTCTTTACTTTGCCTCAGATCGCCCGGGCGGCTTCGGCGGTCTCGACATCTACGTTTCTCATAGGGCGAGCATCAACGACGCGTGGGGGGCGCCGCAGAATCTCGGACCCAAAATCAATACCGACGCGATGGAACACTGCCCGTTCGTGACGCCAGACGGAAATAAACTCATCTTCGCCAGCGATCGTCCAGGCAGCCTCGGGCTCAACGACCTTCACATAGCCTTCCGGCAGAACACTCAAGACGACCTGGCGTGGGATAACGTTCGGAATCTCACAGAGCTCAACAGCGTCGGGGACGAGTACGGATTTTCAGGGTTTCAGAATCCCGACACCGGAATCCTGACCATCTTTTTCAATTCGTCGCGTCCGGGAGGTTCCGGCGCGGGCCACAGCTCGTGCCGGAGCTCAGCACGAAAGACACTGACCGCTTTCCGATGGTCCGTTTCGATGGACTGGAATTGATTTTGACCTCAGATCGGCCGGGCGGGTTGGGAGGCACAGATTTGTGGGTTGCCACGCGTGGGTCCATTGCTGATACCTGGTCCGCCCCAGTGAACCTCGGACCGACCGTCAATACTGCAAGCAATGACACCCGCGGCTTCTTGTATGCCGGCGGTACGCGGCTCGTTTTTCAATCGACCCGTCCGGGAGGTTCCGGCGCGAACGATCTGTATGAGACAACGCGCACCCGCACCACAATCGTTCCAGTAGTCGGATCTCTCACTGGCTTCGGCGGCTCGACGTTCAAGACGTTTGCGCAGATCAGCAATCCATCGTCGGCCACGATCAACGGAACGCTTGTGTTCCATCCTGCAGGTCAATCGCCGACGACGAGCGATCCGAGGATCTCGTACACGCTCGCGCAATTTGAGACGCGAACGTTTGCCGATTTGATGTCCAGCTTTGGCGTGACAGGGGTTGGATCGCTGGAGATCGTTCCGACGACGGGCCCCGCACCATCTTCTGTCGTGCGCATCGAAGACGGCGGCGTGGTGATCATTCCTCAGTTGCGTTCCGACGATGTCCTGTCGTCAGGATCGCGCGCTGTTTTGACCACGCCGTCGGACCTCACGCGATTCAGAATCAATGTCGGTGTTCGAACGTTTTCAAGCGGCGTCACAATGACCATCACTCTCTACGAGGCCGGGGGAACAGTGGTACGCACTGTTAGTCGCACATTCGCTCCGAGCTCTTTATCGCAAATGTCCGCGTCGGATCTTGTCGGCGGGAGCGTGGGGCCGAATCAGTCGATTGTAGTTTCCGTCGACGCCGGAAGCGCCGTCGTGTACGGTTCGACTGTCTCGAATACCGGTCAGGGTTCCACGTTCCAAATCGCAGCACGCGTACTCCAGTAGTCAGATCTACTCCGCAAGCCGCAGCGGAATGTGACGGGCCATGCGCTTGAAAATCGTGTCGCGCGATGTGGGCATCGGGCGTCAAGACTCGCAGACCTTTCTTGGCGCATCGCGTCTTCGACTGCCGGAATGATCTCGCCTGCCAGAGCGGGTATGAGGACTGAACTATCGAATACGGTTCCGGCCACGCGATTCGTCAATGTCGATATTGAGGTGAATCTTGCCTTGGAGGGCCTTGAACTTCTCGTAGAACCGCCGTCGGCGGAGCTGTTCGAGACCCTCGACCAGAGTCTCAGTGATGCCTCGGCCGGTATAGTCCATGGCCTTTTCCAGCAGCTCCTGCGGCAGGTTTGCTGTGACCCTCCGTGTCTTGTTCATAGACCCACACTAACGTTCGTGTGAACGCGATTCAATCTATTCCGAAGTACATCACCACAGAGGCACAGAGGTCACGGAGATGTCTCTGTGTGCTCTGTGTCTCTGTGGTGAACACTACACCTCGAAATCCTCGAAGTGCGTCAGAGTGCGGAAGGCGCGATACCGTTCGTAAATGTCTTCGAGCGTGATCTCGCGCAGCCGGTCGAGCGAAAATTTCTCCACGGTGAACGAGGCGAGCACGCTGCCGAAGATGATCGCCCGTCGCAGCTCGCGTTCATCATGCGATTTGCGCGAAGTGAGGTAGCCGAGAAAGCCGCCGGCGAACGTGTCGCCTGCGCCGGTGGGATCGAAAACATTCTCCAGCGGATAAGCAGGGACAGCGAAGGCAGCGTCTTTGGTAATCATCAGGACGCCGTACTCACCCCGCTTGATGACGATTGTGGGCGGACCGAGATCGAGGATTGCCCGCGCTCCACGGATGAGGTTCGTTTCGCTCGTGAACTGCCGCGTCTCGGCTTCATTAATGAGAACGAGGTCGACCTGGCTAAACGCTTTTTCCAACGCGTCGCGCTTCGTGGCGATCCACAAATTCATCGTATCGAGTGCCACGAGACGTGGCCGCTCGGTCTGATGTAATACGTCCATCTGAAGTTCGGGATGAATGTTGGCCAGAAAAAGGACCTCCGCCCGCCGCTGCTTCTCGTTGAGCTTCGGGTGAAAATCGGCAAAGACATTCAGCTGCGTCTCGCGCGTTTTCGCCACGTTGAGGTCGTACCCGTACTCGCCGCTCCAGAAAAACGTCTTCGCGCCGCGAACGCGTTCGAGGCCGTCGAGATTGACGCGACGGTCATGAAAGATCTCGAGATCGCCGTCGGTGAAGTCGTCGCCGACGATCGCCACCAGCTCGACCTCCGTGAAAAAAGACGCTGAGACGGCGAAATACGTCGCCGAACCGCCGATGCAGCGCTGCGCCTTTCCGAACGGCGTCTCGATGTTGTCGAATGCGACGCTGCCGACGACCAGAATGCTCATTCGTTCTTCGTTCCTTGTTCTTCGTTCTTCGTTCTTCGTTGTTCGCGTTTTCGTCCGGTCACGAACAACGAAGAACAAACAACAAAGAACTACGTGATGTATTTGCCGATGATCGGCGCGAGCTTCCGCTTCGTCTCCGCGGGGATTTTCGCCGGATCGGTCACGATCGCGTACTGCAGGGCGTTGACGCACGCGCAATCTCGTTCGCGCGCGGCGGCGCGCGGCACGGCGAGCCTGAGGATGTGCTGAGCCATATCGGCATTCGCTTTGAGATAGCCGAGAATCTGCTCGACGCTGACCGTTTCGGCTGTCTCGTGCCAGCAGTCGTAGTCGGTCACAAGCGCCATCGTCGCGTAACAGATCTCCGCTTCACGCGCGAGCTTCGCTTCCTGCAGATTGGTCATTCCGATCACGTCGACTCCCCATGAGCGATACAGATTCGACTCCGCACGCGTCGAGAATTGCGGTCCTTCGATGCAGATGTAGACGCCGCCTTCGTGCACGCGCGCGCCGGCCTCACGGGCGGCCTGAACGGCGACCAACGACGCTCCCGCGCAGATCGGATCGGCAAAGCTGATATGCCCGACGATGCCATCGCCAAAAAAGGTGTCGGCGCGATGACGCGTGCGATCGATGAACTGATGCGGAAAGAGGATGTCGGTCGGGTGGTAATCCTCCTTCATTGATCCGACAGCGCTTGCGGAGATGATCGTGTGCACACCGAGAGTTTTGAAGCCGTAGATGTTGGCGCGGTAATTCAATTCGCTTGGCAGCAAACGATGTCCCACACCGTGGCGCGACAGAAACGCCACGCGCACCCCGTCGATTTCTCCGATCGCGTACGAATCCGACGGAAGTCCGAACGGCGTCTCGATGGCCTCTTCGCGAAGAAACTCCAGTCCCTCCATTTGATAGAGGCCGGAGCCGCCGATGATTCCGATTGGAACTTCGTTCATTGTTCTGTCACCACAGAGGGGACGGAGAACACAGAGACGTCTCTGTGCTCTCTGTGGTGATCATCTTTTCCATCGCTTCAATGATTCATCAATTGCCGCCGCCACATCTTTCGCCAACGCGACCGCGTCCACGCCATCTTCACCACTGACGAGCGGCAGCGAACGATCGCGCACACACTGCAAGAATGATTCGAGCTCCGCGCGCAGCGGTTCTTTTTTCTCGACGTTGATCGCGATCGGCTCGATCGATTGCTTACCGAGGCGAAATCCTTTCACCTCCTGCTCTTTTGTGTCGACGGAGATGTACGCGTCGCTGCTGAAGAATCTCACCTTGCGCACACGCTCCTGCGACACACGGCTGGCTGTGAGGTTTGCTACCGCGCCGTTCTCCATTTCCAATCGCACGTTCGTGATGTCCACCTTCTCCGTCAGTACCGGCACGCCCACCGCCCGCACCTCTGTCACCTTTGAATGGAGCAGCGAGAGAACGAGATTGAGATCGTGGATCATCAGGTCGAGGAGCACATCGATGTCGAGCGAGCGGCCAACGAAGACGCCGAGCCGCTCCGCCTCGAGAAAGCGGATGTCGTGCAACAGCGGCGCGACGGCGACGATCGCCGGGTTGTAGCGCTCGACATGACCGACCTGCAGGAGTCGCGTATTCTTTTTGGCGATGTCGATGAGACGGCGTCCCTGATCGACTTCCGCCGTGATCGGTTTCTCCACGAGCACATCGCAGCCGGCTTCGATCAGCTCGCACGCGACATCAAAATGCGTAGTCGTTGGAGTGGCGACGACGGCACAGTCGACTGCCTTCGCCAATGCAGGAACCGAATCGAATCGACGCAGCCCGAGCGTTTTCGCGACTTCTGCGGCAACGCTGTCGTTCACCTCGACGAATCCGGCGACCTCCGCCTCCGGCATTTCGGTGAGCACGCGAGCGTGGAGGCGGCCGAGGTAGCCTGTGCCGACGACGCCGATGCGCGTGCTCATCGAATGAATCCGCGCTGCGAATGACGGGCAAAATCGACGAGGTAGCGCGTCTCGGCGAAGAATCCGAGGTCGGTTTCGATTTTGAGCAATGCGTCGTGCAGCTTCAGTTTCGATCGAATGAGAATTCGATAGGCGCGATCGAGCGCGTCGATCGTCTCAGGCGAAAATCCCTTTCGCTGCAGGCCAATCGTGTTGATTCCGTATGTTTTCGCCGGACGTTCGCCGACCGTCTTGATGAACGGCAACGCGTCCTGAGTGACCACGGTGTAACCGCCGATGAACGCGTGATCGCCGACTCTGCAGAACTGATGAATCGCGGTGAACGCGCCGATCGTCGCGTGATCGCCGATTTCGACGTGGCCCGCGAGCGTGGCGTTGTTGGCGAAAATCGTGTGCGATCCGACGTGACAATCGTGTGCGACGTGCGAGTAAGCCATGAAGAAATTGCCCGATTCGACCGTGGTGATTCCGCCGCCGCCAGCGGTGCCGCGGTTGATCGTAACGAACTCACGGAACATGTTGTCGTTGCCGATATGCAATTCAGTCCGTTCGCCGCGGTACTTCAGATCCTGCGGTGGACCACCGATCGAAACCTGTCCGTAAAAGACGTTGCGCTCGCCGATGACTGTCGGTCCCTCGATCCGGCTGAATGCACCAACTTTGGAACCTACTCCGATCGTGACGCCCGCGCCGATGATCGCGTATGGGCCGACTTCCACGCCGTCGCCGAATGCCGCTTCGCTGCTGACGATCGCCGTCGAATGAATCACGGCTCCCTCGGCACCATAAGGCTCAGCATCTCGGCTTCGGCCACGGTCTCGCCGTTGACCGTCGCGACGCCGTGAATTTTCACGCTGTTCGAGCGCCTCTGCACGATCTCGACTTCCATCCGCAGTTGATCGCCGGGGATGACGGGTTTTCGAAAGCGCGCTTTGTCGACGCCGCCGAAGAGAAAGAGTTTCTTGTCGCGATCCGGAATGTCGCTCAGTACGAGCACGGCGCCGCATTGCGCCATCGCCTCGACAATGAGAACGCCCGGCATCACCGGCGCGCCGGGAAAATGTCCCTGAAAGAATTGTTCGTTCGCGGTGACGTTCTTGATGCAGACGATCCGCTTGCCGGGGTCGATTTCCAACACGCGATCGACCAGCAGCATCGGATAGCGATGCGGAAGGATCTTCATGATGTCGGTGATCGTCAGCGTCGCCATCGCTACCTCTTCTTTGCCAGCAGACGTTTCAGCATCATGTCGCGGCGCGCGTATTCGCGGAATTCGATTGCCGGACTCCCGATCACTTTCGTTCCATCCGGGATGTCGTGAAACACTGCAGCGCCGCCGCCAACTTGTGCGCGATTGCCGATTTTCAAGTGACCAGAGAAGCCTGCCTGACCTGCGGCGACGACGTAGTCTCCCAGCTCCGTCGAGCCGGCAATTCCCACTTGCGCGACGATCAGGCAATGCTTGCCAATGCGCACGTTGTGACCGACCTGCACGAGGTTGTCGATTTTCGTGCCCTCGCCGATCACCGTTTCGCCTAACGCCGCGCGATCGATGCAGGAGTTCGCACCGATCTCCACGTCATCTTCGATGCGCGCGATTCCAATCTGCGGGATTTTGCGATGGCGGCCGCCGACCTGAGCGAATCCGAAACCGTCCGCGCCGATGATGACGCCGCTGTGCAGGATGCATCGCCGGCCGATTTTGCAGCCGTCGTAGATCGTCACGTTCGGGTAGAGGATCGTGTCATCGCCGATTTCGACATCCTCTCCGATCGAGCAGAACGCGCTCACAGCGACGTTTGCGCCGACCTTGGCGGTTTTCGCGATCGATGCTTGCGGAGAAATCCCCGGCCTGGCGCGGCGCAGGTTGAAAAAGCGATCGAGAATCTCCGCGAGCGCTGCGTGCGGCTTGGAGACGCGGATGAAGCGCGCGTCGTTACCATCGAGATCTTCGGGGACGAGAATCGCACCGGCGTGCGTGGTGGAGAGCTGGGGGACGTAAAACAGATTCCCGAGGAAGCTCAACTGATCCTCGGACGCATCGGTCAGCGTCGCGACGCCTCGAATGACACGATCGTCGGGGCCGCCGTAGCGGCCGCCGACGAGGGCGACGATTTCCTTGATGGGGACTGCCGGCATCGGGCCGGCATTGTAACGGACTACTGCTTCTTGGCTGCGGGCTGCGCGGCAGGTGGCGTCGTGTTCTCCGCGGCTTGCGTGGCCTCGTTGAAGCGCTTGATGACCGAGTCGGTGATGTCAATCGCGTCGGACGCGTAGACGAGACCCGATTCGAACTTGTTGAAAATCGCGGCGAGACCCATCTCTTTGCCGATCTGGTCGATCACCGGCTTGATCTTGCCCTCGAGCACCAGTAGCTCCTTGTCGCGAGCTTCGCCGAGCTCTTTGTCGGCATCCTGCCCGTACCGCTGCAGCGCAACCTGCTTATCCGCGATCTGCTTCTGCAGCTCCGCGAGCTTGTCTTCGCTGAGCGAGAGTTTCTTGGTGTTCATCTCGGTGTCGAGCGCCTTCAGATCTTCCTGCAGTTTCGAGGCGCGCGCCATCTTGTCGTCCTGCAGTTTCTTCAATCGATCCTGCGCAACCTTACCGGCCACTGACGTGTTCAGTACGCGCTGAACATCGATCACCGCTACGCGCGCGGGTGCCGCATTCTGCGCGAAGACCGGTACCGCGAGTACTGTCATCGCGATAGAAATGAGAAGCTTCTTCATGAAATCTCCTTGTGTGTGTTGGGACCGAACATCGCAACGGGTTGAGTTTTAGTACGTATTCCCGATCGTGAATTGGAAACTCTGGAACTTGTCGCCCGGCTTTCGTAGCGGATCGATCGCATAGATGAAGCGGATCGGGAACTGGAACACCGGCAGGAAAATGCGGAGCTCGGCACCCGTCGAGTAGCGCAGATTGCTCGGCCTGACCTTGTTGTGATACCCCCATCCCCAGCCGGAATCCGCGAACCAGACGAGGCGCAGCGGATCGTTCACACGGAAGATGTACTCCGCGTTGAAGACCGCCTGCTTGTATCCGCCGGCAATGACCGTCTGTCCGTTGAACGTCTCGTTGGGACCGAGCGTGCCGTACTCGAATCCGCGCACGGAGTATTCGCCGCCGACGAAGAAGCGCTGTCCCTTCGGGATGCACAGCTCTTTGCCGCTCACCTGCTGTTCGTCGAGCGTGTTCGAGCAATTCTTATTGAGCGGCAGCATGTAGCCGAGGTCGCTGTTGAAGCTGACGGCGCTTCGGCGGGAGAGGCGGAAGAACTTGGTCATCCCGAGCGTCGGCCGGACGGAGTGAATCGATCCGCCGAGCGGTCCGCCGGAGTACGTAACGCTGAGCGAGAATCGCCCGCCGCGCGTCGTATCAAACGGGTTATCGCGCGAGTCGAAGTTGTACGAGGGCCCGATCGACGATTGCGAATAGGTGAAAT
>QHVY01000436.1:1903-3372 GCA_003223695.1 Acidobacteriota bacterium | reverse complement strand
CTGTTCCATGGCTGCACGACGATTCTTTATGAAGGAAAGCCGGTCGGCACGCCCGATCCCGGCGCGTTCTGGCGCGTCATCTCGCAGCACGGCGTCTCTGTTCTCTTCACCGCGCCGACGGCATTCCGTGCGATCAAACGCGACGATCCGATCGGCGATTACATTCGTAAATATGATCGTAAATATTTTCGTTACCTATTTCTGGCGGGCGAGCGCTGCGATCCCGACACGCTGATGTGGGCGCAGTCGCAATTGCACGTCCCGGTGATCGATCACTGGTGGCAAACGGAAACAGGCTGGCCCATCGGCGCCAACTGCGTTGGCCTCGGCATGCTGCCGGTCAAACCGGGATCGTGCAGCAAGCCGGTGCCCGGTTACGACGTACGCATCCTCGACGAGCGCGGCGAAGAAGTCGCAGCGGGCGCGATCGGCAACGTGGTCATCAAACTGCCACTTCCGCCGGGATGCCTTCCGACGATGTGGAATGCCGACGATGAATATCGGAAGTGGTATCTGAGTGCGTTTCCCGGCTACTACCAGACCGCCGACGCCGGCTTCATCGACAGCGACGGTTACTTGTGGATCATGAGCCGCACCGACGACATCATCAACGTTGCCGGCCATCGCCTCTCGACCGGCGCGCTCGAAGAAGTGCTCGCATCTCATCCGGCGGTCGCCGAATGCGCAGTCGTCGGCGTTGCGGACGAGATCAAAGGCGAGGTGCCGGTCGGTCTCGTTGTATTGAAATCGGGCGTCAAGGCCGACGAGCGAACGCTCGTCGACGAATTGATCAGGCTCGTGCGCAACAAAGTCGGTCCAGTCGCATCGTTCAAGAGCAGCGTGATCGTGAAGCGGCTGCCGAAGACGCGCTCAGGCAAGATCGTGCGCGGAACGATCAAACGAATTGCCGAGGGGACGCCGTACACGGTGCCGGCGACGATCGATGATCCGGCGACGCTCGACGAGATTGCTGCCGATTTGGCGACGGTGGGGTATCCTCACACGCCGGCAAATGCCAAGACGTAGCGCCGGCTCTTAGCCGGCGCAAAGCCGACTGAGAGTCGGCTCTACGTCGTGAAGGGAGACTTTCATGAGCAGTCTCGATCTCACCGAAGCCCAGATTGCTGTTCATTGGAAAGAAGAGGAGTACTTCTATCCTTCCGAGCAGTTCAAGAAGCAGGCGAATCTGAATGATCCGAGCATCAATCAGCGATTCACGCTCGACAAGTTTCCACAATGCTTCAATGAATATGCGGAGCTGCTGGCCTGGTACAAGAAGTGGGATCAGACGCTCGACTCGTCCAATCCGCCGTTCTGGAAATGGTTCGTTGGCGGCAAGATCAATGCGAGCTTCAACTGCCTCGATCGCCATCTGGCGACGCACAAAGGCAAAGCGGCATACATCTTCGTTCCCGAGCCGGAGAATGAGCCGCCGCTCATCCTCACGTATCTCGAGCTCTACAATCGCG
>QHVY01000436.1:0-1790 GCA_003223695.1 Acidobacteriota bacterium | reverse complement strand
GCGGATTCAGCGGCGCGGCTTGCGGGCAGCGCATCGCTGACTCCGGCAGTCGCGTGCTGATCTCAATGGATGGCTACTGGCGGAGTGGTCAACTGATTGACCACAAAGAGAAGGTTGATCAGGCTGTGGACGCTGCGAAACAGCAAGGACAGCAGGTCGACAAGGTGTTGGTCTGGCGTCGCTATCCCGGCCAGTATCACTCCAAAACGCCGATGGTCGCCGGACGCGACGTCTATGTCGATGAGGTTCTGAAGGATTACGCGAACAAGATCGTCGAGCCGGTGCAGATGGATGCCACCGCGCCGTTGTTCCTGATGTACACGAGCGGCACTACGGCCAAGCCGAAGGGAGTTCAACACGGCACTGCCGGGTATCTGGCGTACGTCACCGGTACGTCGAAATACATTTTGGACATCAAGCCCGACGACATTTACTGGTGCATGGCCGACATCGGCTGGATTACCGGCCATAGTTACATTGTCTATGGGCCGCTCTCACTGGGGACGAGCGGCGTGTTGTACGAAGGCGTCCCGACTTATCCTGACGGCGGCCGCCCATGGCGCATTGCCCAACGCCTCGGCGTCAACATCTTCCACACTGCGCCGACAGCGATCCGTATGCTGCGAAAAGTTGGGCCTAACGAGCCGGCGAAGTACAACTATCACTTCAAACTGATGGTCACCGTCGGCGAGCCCATCGAGCCCGAAGTTTGGCGCTGGTACTACAACATCGTCGGCAAGAAAGAGTCGGTCATTGTCGACACCTGGTGGCAGACCGAGAACGGCGGCTTCCTCTGCAGTACGAAGCCGGCGCTCGACCCGATGAAGCCCGGCAGCGCAGGACCTGGTGTGCCCGGCATTCACCCGGTCATCTACGACGAGGAAGGGAAGGAAGTGTCGAAGGGCACGAAGGCCGGCAATATCTGCATCCGCAATCCGTGGCCGGGAATCATGCAGACGATCTGGAAGGATCCCGATCGCTTCGTGAAGACGTACTACGAGAAGTACAACAAGAATCCGAAGAGCAAGAAGTGGCAGGACTGGCCGTACTTCGCCGGCGACGGAGCGGTGCAGGCCGAAGACGGATACTTCCGAATTCTCGGCCGCGTCGACGACGTCATCAACGTGGCCGGTCATCGCCTCGGCACGAAGGAGCTCGAATCCGCGTGCCTCGTCGTGCCGGAAATTGCTGAGGCGGCGGTGGTGCCGGTCGCCGACGAATCGCGCGGCCGCGTGCCCGAGGTGTACGTCGCTCTGAAACCGGGGATCCAGCCGAGCGAGAAAATCGAAAAGGATGTCGTCAAGGAGCTCGAGACGCTGATCGGGAAAATTGCGCGGCCGAAGAGCGTGCGCATCGTTCCCGACATGCCGAAGACGCGCTCGGGCAAGATCATGCGTCGCGTTCTTGCGGCGATCTCGAACAGGATGCCGGTGGGCGATGTCACCACGCTCGCGAATCCAGAAGTCGTCGAGCAGATTCGCGTGATGGTGCAGGGAGCGGGGCCGGTGGAGACCACCACGAACGTGGCGGAGGACATCAAGCGGTTCGGACAGGAGTGACGCGGCTCTGGCCGTTCATTGCGTCCTGCGCCAGGGCGAAGCCGAATTAAGAATTTCGAATTTCGAATTTCGAATGAAGAATTGAGAATTGGGCGGAGAGTTCTTCATTCTTCATTCGAAATTCTGATTAACAAAAGTGGGGCCGGCGCCCCCACGCCGGCCCCGAGTGGTGCCCCCGAGCGTTCAACCGAGCTGCATCACCTCGAAGTTCGAGTCGACTCTCGGAATCAG
>QHVY01000449.1 GCA_003223695.1 Acidobacteriota bacterium | reverse complement strand
TAAATCGGAAACACGGGATTGTCTTGCGTTCCCCACGTTCCGGAGTTCCACCACCAATCCTTCGCTGGACCGTAGCTCCAGGGATACGGATAAGCGAAATTGGCGTAACCCTGGAAGTAGCCACCGTAGTAATTTCCGGCGCTCTTCGTGTACTGCACGCCGAATTTCACCTCGTGCTCGCCGAGGAAGTGAGCGGCGTAGTGGGTCATGTCGGCCTGAATCGTCTTGCGCCGTGACTTGTACGATTCGACATACGGGAAGCTGCCGGCGACGCCGATGCTTTGCGACCCGATCCATTTCCACCAATTGATGAAGCCCGGCCCCGAGTTCACGAGCTGTGTCGGGTGGTTGTTCGTTTGGAAGCCGAGATACTTGGCGGAAGCGAGATTGCGGTCGTTGATGACCCACTGATACTGCGCCTGCGTCTGACCCCACGTCTGATTTCCCGACAGCGCCTTCTCGTTGTGGAACGCGAGCCACGCTCGGTGATTCGACGCGAAGTCGCCGGTGATCTTGGCGTCGTACATCGTCTGGTCCCATGTCGCGAGCGGAATCCAGAGCGGCGTGTCGGTTTTCGATTTGTTCTTGTCGTATCCGGCGTAGAACCAGATTTTGTCCTTGAGAATCGGTCCGCCGGCCGTCGCGCTGCCCTCCCAGTTGCTGATCGGCTTCGTGACCAGTGAGTCGGTCGGATCGGCGTAGAAGAGATTCTTTCCCAGGATGTACGGATTTGCCCCGCCGCCAAATTTGAGGGTGGCGTTGTTCGCGCCGTGACCGAGTTGCGAGTAATACGCGACGTCGCCCTTGAACTCGTTGCTGCCCGATTTCGTGAGCACGTCGATCGCTGCGCCGGAGAAGCTCCCGTACTCGGCTTTCGATCCGAGGGAAACGATTCTCACCTCTTCAACGGTGTTGTAGTTGACATTGACGAGTGTCCCCCACGGCGCGCCGCGCGGATTCGTGGCGTTGACGCCGTTCACGAGAAACACATTCTCGTTCGCCGCGCTGCCGTAGGCCGATGGGCTGCTCAACCATGATTCGTTGCCGCCGACGCTGGCCATTCCGGGTGCGCCCATCGCCAGATCGTAGAACGCGTTGCGCGCCGTCGGCAGCTTCTCGAGCAGTTCCGACGTGAATGTGGTCGACACCGTTGATGACTTCGAGTCGACAATTGGCGTCGCGGCGGTGACAGTGACCTCCTCCTGATACGACGAAGGCTGCAACTTCACCTTCACATCCGTGTTCTCGCCGGCGAGCAGCGCGATTCCCATCTGCGAGAACTTGTTGAATCCCTGTAAGCTCGCTGTGAGGTTGTATTTGCCCGGCGGCAGGCTGAGAAAAACGAACCTGCCTTCCCGATCGCTCATCGCCTGACGTTCGCCGGTGACGAGAGCAGGGCTCGTGACCGTGACGGTCACGCCGGGTACTCTCTCCCCGCTGGCCATCGTGACCGTGCCGGTGATCGTCACGTCGTGAACGGCCTGCGCCCAGCCGCTCACGGCGAGGAGCAGCAGGACGGCAGTGATGATTCCGAACTTTCGATTCACTACGGAGGTTGAGAGGGAGCGTCGGAGCGCGGGACCGCGCTTCAAAACCGCGGGCGACTAGGACGAATCGCGTCCAGGTCATCTTGCACCTCCAGCGTTCGGGACAGAAGCGGACAGCAAGACTTATTTCTGTAGAAGTGTGCCTGTGACGCGAATACTAGTCCCCTCCGGGCAGGGGCGCAACAGAGGCCGTTTACGTCTCCGGCGCCTTGTCATGTTTCGCCATGTGGGCGAGGCTGTGCGTCGTGACATCGATGTAGACGTCCGCGACGAACTCGGAAGCCTTGCGAAGCTCGTGGTCGAGATCGTCCAGCGCACGCGCCAGATCGTCGGTCGTAGCCAGCTTCGACGGCCGTATTTTCGCCGCGACAATCACCTCTTCCGGTCCCGTGTAGACGGCCTGCAGCGTGACCACCTCCTGAATCGCGGAAGATGCCTGGAGAATTTTTCGTAATTCCTCCAGCAGCTCGGGAGGGAGGGAGCGGCCGACGAGAAAGTCCGCGAGGGGACGGGCCAGGCCAAAGGCAGTGACCGCGAGGAGAATCCCGATGAGAAGCGATGCGATCGCGTCGGGCGTGTCGTTTCGCAGAACGTCGCGCAACAACAGTCCTACCGCAGCGATGACGAGGCCGATCAGCCCGGCAGTATCTTCCACGACAATCGCTCGGACGAGCGGCTCGCTCGAACGAATCAGATGCCGCCACACGTTGCGGCCGCGCTCGCGCGCTTCCCTACGTGCCTGACCAATACTCTGCAACCATGACGTGCCATCGGCAGCGAACGACACGGCCAGCACGATCCATGATGCGAGAGGATTTCCCGGCACGCGCGGTGATCGGAATTGCCAAAGGGCCATGCCCACGGAAACGCAGCCGCCGATCAGAAACGAAGCGATCGCCGCCATCAACGCCCAAAGGAATCGTTCCCGTCCGTGGCCTAACGGATGGATGGCATCGGGCGGACGCCGCGAGCGTCGCAGCGAGATGCCGAGGAAAATTTCATTCAGCGAATCCGCCACGGAATGCGCCGCCTCGGCCAGCATCGCCGACGACCCGGCGACAAGACCGGCGATGAGTTTCGCCACGGCGATAATGACGTTTGCGGCGAGCGCCACGAACACCGTGCGCACGCTCGCACCATCCTGTAGTTTTCGTAGTGCCGCGCGGGAGCGGCGTTGCGGCGGAGAGCGCAACACAGCGAATCACCGTATCATGATTGATGCGGTTCGATCTGACACTGCTCTTCACCACGCGTGTGGTGCGCCTGTTCGCGTACGGATTTCTGTCAGTCGTCCTCGTCCTCTACCTCACCAATGTGGGACTCGACGAGCGGCAGATCGGCCTCCTCCTTTCGCTGACGCTCGCGGGCGACGTGCTTGTCTCTCTGTATCTGACCACACGCTCGGACGTGTTAGGCCGGCGGCGCACACTGATCGCCGGCGCGCTACTCATGGCTGCGTCAGGCGCGGTGTTCGCGTCGTCGTCGGCTTTCCCGCTCCTGCTCATTGCGGCGACGGTCGGCGTGATCAGCCCGAGTGGAAATGAGGTCGGGCCATTTCTGCCCATCGAGCAGGTCGCGCTCGCGGAAGTGGCGAACACGCGCGATCACACCGCCCTCTTCGCCTGGTATCAATTGAGCGGCTCGTTCGCCACGGCAATGGGCGCGCTGGCTTGCGGCGTGTTCCGCGATCTCCATGGCATCATCGTCACCTACGCACTCCTAGGCGTTGTGCTCGCGGCGCTTTTCTCGAGATTGTCGCCGGCCGTTGAAGCGCAAAGCAACGGGACGACTCAACGCACATTCTTTCGCGTCCATCACTCGCGCGGAATCGTCTTCCGCCTCTCCGCGCTCTTCGCGCTCGACTCCTTCGCTGGCGGACTGATCGTGCAGAGCGTGCTGGCCTGGTGGTTCTACCGCCGCTTCAGTCTGAGCCCCGCAATCCTCGGTTCCATTTTCTTCGCTGCAAACATTCTCGCGGGCGTTTCTGCGCTCGCGGCGGCGTGGATTGCCCGGCGCATCGGTCTGCTGAACACGATGGTGTTCACGCA